>JBPCNJ010000048.1:0-13779 GCA_051001375.1 Gemmatimonadaceae bacterium | reverse complement strand
TGGCCCAGAGGAGATCCCATGGGGCGCCCGCGTCAATCGAGCGCCACACGCCGGTCACGTGGTCGTACAGGTACACAGGTGCGCCACCGCCCGCCCACTCGAGCGACGCCTGGGGGGCACGCTGGGCCTGGGTCATGGCCGGTGTCGCAATACGCTGCCACCCACCGTTCCCCACCTTGCGGTACACACCGCCCGATCCGGCGCGCCCCTGTGTGCCGGCCTCCTCGACCGCCGCGATCAGTACGCGCTGACCGGCGGCGTTACCCACCGTCACCGCCAGTGGGCGATTGCCGCCGGCCGCCTGCGCCAATGCTTCGTTGGTCCACCTGTCAGGGCTCTCAGGCGTAGGATTTGAGTATACCTCGCCACCGATGTTGTTGTCCCGGTCGCCCACCGCGACCGAGAGCGTCGACGCCGCGCCCGCCGGAGTCCCCGTACCGCCTGCGCTATCCAGCGCCAGGTCAAAGCCTTTGGACTCAGCGCCCGTGCCCTTGCTGCGCACGATGTGCGCGAGCCCATCAGTGGATGCGATCAGCGTCCAGTCGGTGTTGCCGACGTAGACTCGGGCCGGCGACCGTGGATCCACCACAACCGCGTTGTTAACGGTCACTCCGAGCGAGCCGACCATGGGGTACCAGTTCTGGCCGTCATCAGTGGTGCGCCACAATCCCGAGCGACCGGCCAGCCAGGCGGTCTGCGGGGTCGCGGGATCAACTGCAATCTGCGCCGGAACGTAGCCGCTGTGCCCGGGCATCATGTACAGATCACTCGGCTTTATGCTCCGCGAAAGCCAGTACTGCTCCCCGCCAGGACCACCCACTTCGTAGTGGATCGATGGAGCGTCGGCCTGCATCACCGCGCGCCATGTGACGCCACCGTCGTCGGAGCGGACGAGTGACACACCCTGGGCCGGAAAGGCACACCCGGCGTACAGCACCGTCTGGCTCCCCGCGACGTAGCCCGCGATGGAGAGCCAAACCGGTCCAGCGGTCGAGAGTCCCGCGTTGCGCGCCGTCCACGTGGCACCTCCATCCGCGGAAGAGAATACGCCATTAGCGCCGCCGGCGACGTATAGCGTGCCGGCCACGGAGGCGACCTCTTCTGGAAATCGCGGGGAACCCTCCAATGCGACGAAGCGGCTCGATGCGCTGGTCCACTTCCACACCCCTCGGCCGTGGCTTGCGGCGTACATAGCGACATCTGCCCCGCTCCGTACCAGCGTGAGCCCGCGCAGGTAGTGTGGACCGCCAGCATCCGGCGCAAGGCCGATCGTTGTCCAGGTGGCACCATCATCGGTGGAGCGCATCACGCCATCGGCGAACGTGGCGGCATACAGCGACTCTCGGCCGCTCGGGTCGATGTCCAGGGCGAGCAGGTTACCCGTGGAACGAGGATGCTCTGACGGTTCGCCGGTGAGCCCGAAGCTGTTCCCGCCATGAAAAACCGGGCGCTCGGACCGGAGCGTCCACGTTGCGCCGCCGTCGCCGGAGACGAGCACGGCGCCCACGGTGCCGTTACCCGCTGCGGCATACACGACGCCTTTGCGCGTGGGATGCACCAGAAGGGCGGCAACGGCGCGCAGCTCGGAGCGCGGCACGCCGATGTTGGATGGCGCGAAGCTCGCGCCCGCATTGGTGGAACGCTGCAAGCCGGCGACATCAGCGCCCGCGATAACCGTGCGCGAATCGCCGGGCGGCAGGGCCACGACATTGACGAAGCCCGCGCCGATGACGCCAGTCGGGCCCCAGACGAGCGCGGTCAGCGCTGGCGATGATCCCGGCGGTATTGCCGGCGGCGTCACTGGTGTGACAGGCGCGCTCGGGTCGCCGGAGCAGGCCGCAGTGAGGGTCATGAGCACGGTGGCACTGAGCACGGCGGCATTGAGCGCGAGTGCCGCGGTGCGGCCGAGTTTATGGCGGCGCATGTACATAAAAGATAGACGTTTATCACTCCGGGAGTGTTACCCCGTGCCGCAAGCGCACCCTGTTCGAGTACCGGCAAGTGTGGTACAATCGAGCGCGTATCGCCAGCCGGGTCACGAGCGATCACTACGTCACATGACGTATATGCGCCTCGGGGCAGTGTCACTATCCTATCACCACTCATGAGACCCCATGAACACGACAACTCTCCGAATCCTGAAATGGCTCATGTGGTTCGTTGCAGCATTCCACCTGTTCGTTGGGCTCAGCATCAACCTCTCACCGTCATTCACGCAGATGATTGCGAGCAGCTATGGAGCGACGGTGGATTGGAGTCCACAGTTTGTGTACATACTCAAGCCACTCGGAGCGTTCATGATTGTCCTCGGCATATTTGCAGCAATCGCGGCGCGTGACCCGTTACGCTACTCCGTGATCGTTCTGGGTTTCTGTGTTCTATTCATCATCAGGGCACTGCAGAGACTGGTACTCGCCGGTGATATCAACGTCGCATTCGGTATCCCGCGTCGCGCTCGACAGCGATGATGGTCGCCATGCTGGTGCTGGCGGCAGTGCTCTTCTTCCTGTACAGATCCGCCGCTGGCGCGCGGAGACCGGTCACGTGACCGCGTACATGCTCGCAATCGCATTTGGCTTTCGCCTGTGGGACTGGACTGTTTTCCAGGTGCCACTGCTGCTATCGAGCGCAGTGCTGACCGCGAGTCATTCCTCCTTTCTCAATCGAGCGTGGAGCGTTCATCACGTCATGAGGTGGGCGGCGCTGACTACACCGCAGGAACACGTACTGCACCATACCGTGCATTTGCGCGGCAACTACGGCAACTGAACTACGATGACCCATACCAACGGTCTGCCACTCGCTCGCGTGCATCAAGCCAAGGCCCCGACGACATTGAGCGGGCGCCTCGTAGCGACGACGCTGATCACATCCGCGCTGAATGCAAACACGCGGACGGAAGCGTTCAACCTGTTCGCGAGCACGTACGACGGCGCAGAGCGTGACCGGTTCGAGCGCGATCTCGCCGAGAAGCAGCTGGTGATTCTGCTGCGGGATCGCGCCACGCAGCAGCTGAAAGGTTTCTCTACCATCCTTATTCGCGATGTGGTTAGCAACGGCAGCCCTGCCACGGTGATTTTTTCCGGCGACACCGTAATCGACAGGCGGTACTGGGGACAGAAGGTGCTGCAGCGCGAGTTTGTACGAATACTGACCCGGCACAAGTTGCGTAGCCCGGCGCAGCCACTGTACTGGTTTCTGATCTCGAAGGGATATCGCACTTACCTGCTCATGGCAAACGCATTTCCACGAGCGATTCCAAGAGTAGACCAACCAGATATCCCAGAGTTGCGCGTGCTGCTCAACTCACTCGCGTGCGATCGCTTCGGCGCACAATACGATGTGTCGTCCGGCGTTGTTCGGTACGCAGATGCGCACGAACGTGTGCGTGCCGAGCTCGCGCCGGTGGATGACACCGCACTGGGCAATCGCCACGTAGCTTTTTTTGTACAATGCAACCCGGATCACGCCGCTGGCGACGAGCTGGCGTGCATCGCCGAGGTGCGGCTTGTGGACCTGGTGCGAGTTGTGTCACGCATCGCACGTGTGCAACTACGCAACGGGACGCGCACATGGGTGCATCATGGGCGGTCGCAACCATGAGCGCCGCAGCCGCGGTTGCCAATCACCTATATCTGGCGGCGGCCACGCCCGCATACGCGCGTTTCATGCGCGCGGTCCGCAATCCCGAACGGGCACAGCGCGAGCTATTAATGAGGCTGCTGCGACGCAACTCGACCAGCGCCATCGGCCGGCGGTACGGTTTCACGAGCATCAAATCAGTCGACGACTTCAGACAGTGCGTTCCGCTGCACGACTATGAGGACTACAGGCCAGACATCGCGCTCGTTTCCGATGGTGCGCCGAGGGTGCTTACCGGCGAGGCTGTGAAGTTCATCGAGCCAAGTGGTGGATCGTCCGGCATTTCCAAGGACGTTCCGTACACGGTCAGCCTGCTCGCGGAGTTCTCGGCGGCAACAATGCCGTGGCTATTCGATCTGATACGCAGTCGGCCGCGGCTGCGCACCGGTCGTACATACTGGGCAGTCTCGCCGCCGGCGCGACGCGCATCGCACACAGCCGGCGGGCTGCCAATCGGCATGCCGCACGACAGCGACTACTTCGCACCCGTCGCGCGCATCTTTCTCGACCGGGCACTCGGGATTCCGCGCGTGGTGTCGCGGGCGAGCGACATACGCACGTGTCGATACCTGACGCTGCTATCACTGCTCGGCATGCCGGATCTGGCGCTCGTTTCCGTGTGGCATCCGAGCTTTCTGACGCTTCTGGCTGAGGCACTGGACGAGTCGTTCGATGCGCTTCTGCATGATCTGGAGCATGGGACTATAAGTGCCGAGCTGCCGACGGATCTGCGTACGGAAGCTGAGCGAGCGCTACCCGCCAACGCTCCACTGGCCAGTTTGCTACGCCGCCGTTTTGGCAGCCGCGCCCCCGAAGACCTGGGACAACTGTGGCAGAAGCTGGATCTCATATCATGCTGGGCCGATGGCCATGCGCCACGGGCGCTGAACGGAATGCGGCGACGCTTTCCACACGTGGAAGTACAGGGCAAGGGGCTGCTGGCCACCGAGGGTGTTATTTCGATACCGATGCACGGCGTGAACGTACCAGTCTGCGCGGTGGCGTCACACTTCCTGGAGTTTGTCCCCCTGGGCCAGCGCGACGAAACGGTGCTGGCACACGAGCTGGACCGGGGTTGTAGCTACGAAGTGGTCCTGACCACCGGAGGTGGGCTGTATCGCTACCGGCTCAGAGACATTGTCCAGGTATGCGGTCACATCGGGCGTACGCCGCTGCTGAAGTTCGTCGGCCGTGCTGATGCCGTAAGCGATATAGCCGGAGAGAAGCTGTCACCAGCGCTGGTCGAGTCAGTACTAACGGCCGCAATCGCAGAGGAGCACATCGAGACATCGTTCGCCATGCTCGCGCCGTCATGGGGCACACCCCCAAAGTACCGCGTGTACGTGGAAGCATGTGACGAACACGCGTGCCGCCTCTCAGCCCGAGTAGAGAACCTCTTGCTCCAATCACATCCGTACGCGCTGTGTCGCGCACTGGGCCAGTTGGGTGCCATCGAAGGCGTGGCGATCACGCGCGGAGCACACAGGTATGAGCAGGCACGTGCGGCGCGCGGCCAGCGGGCCGGGACTATCAAACCGGCCGCGCTCGAGTGCGGCTTCGACTGGGACACGGTGTTCGCAAATGCGTGAGCTGGGGTCTGAGCTGGGGTCTGAGCTGATGCGGACCGGGAGCGCTGTCACAGGTACGCTGCCCAGATCACCTCATGCGATGCTACGCGACATCATGCGCTTCAGATGCGGAACGCTGAACGAGAACTGGTACATCGCTGCACGTTCCCGTGACGTGAGTGGACGGGCACCCTTTGCGAGCACGGTGCTGGAGGAGCCACTTGTGCTGTTTCGCGGAAAGCGGGGCGAGGCTGTGGCGCTCATAGACAGGTGTCTGCATCGGAACGCGGCGCTGAGTGCTGGCGACGTATTTGACGGTTGCATCGGCTGCCCGTATCACGGCTGGACTTATGACGCGAGCGGCACTTGCGTTGTTGTACCGTCCGAGGGCACGGAAGCCACGCACGCGCCGAGTCAGGAGAACGGCAAGCGACAGCTTCAGCGATTCCCCGTTCTGGAGCAGGATGGTTTCGTGTGGGTGTACATGGGCACGCCCGATCGTGCCGGCGAGCGCGATCCGTTCGCCTTTCCGCACGCTGCCGAGTCGGAGTGGGCCAGCTACACGATGGTCACGCGGTTTGACGGAGATGCGACGGACCTGGTCGAGAACTTCATGGATGTGCCACACACGGCTTTTGTACACGCGGGCTGGTTTCGCAAGCGCGCCACGGCGAGACCCGCACAGGCGACCGTCGAGCGCACGCCCGACTCGGTTCACGTGACGTACTTCCAGCCTAACGACGCGATCGGCTTCTCGAGCAAGCTGCTCAACCCGGACAACAAGCCGATGACGCACACCGATCAGTTCTTCATGCCGAACGTGACGCGCGTGGATTACTCCTGGGGTGATCAACGCGGGTTCGTGATCACGTCCCAGATCACCCCGATCACCGCAGACACCGCGGTCGTCTACACCGCGATAACATTTCGCTTCGGGATTTTTACTCGACTGGCACGATGGCTCCTGCCGCCCTACACGCGCGCGGTGATCAACCAGGACGTGCGCATAATGGCGATCCAGAGTGGCAATATCAGACGCTTTGGTGGCCGCCAGTTCCACGGAACGGAGGCCGATGTCATTCACCGATCGATCGAGTCGTTGCGTGAGTACGCCGCGGCTGGCGAGACCGGCGCGCCGCCCGAGCCGATGACCGCGAGAATTGGATTCTGGATGTGACGGTGACGATCCGTCCCGCGACGCGCGCTGATAGCCGTGCGCAATGTGATCTGTTCGCGCGCGTGGACATGCGCACGGATATCGACCTGTCGGTGATGCGTGACCCGGACTTCGACGCACTGTATCGCATGCAGTCACCGATCTGGGAGAGTTGGGTGGCCGAACTGGACGGGGACATTGAAGGGATGGCGACCATTCTGGTGCGAAATGGCTATCTGGCGGGAACGCCACGGCGCATCGGCTACCTCGGCGACCTTCGCCTGTCGCCGCGCGTGGAGGGCCGTCACATTCTCAACCGTTTCTACGGTCCCGTTCTGGAGAGCGCTGCACGACGGCTGGACTGCGACATCTTCCTCACCACCATTATCGAATCGAACACGCGTGCGGTGCGTGCGCTCACATCCGATAACCGCCGCACCAGTCGCCGGCCGCGCTACGTGCCGCTGCGGCGTTTCGCGATACGCGCGGTGCACCTCACAATACCGCGCTTGCATTTCCGTTATCTGCGCCATCACTCTGCGATAACCGTGCGAACCGCGACGGACAGCGACCTTGGCTCGCTCAGCGATTTTCTTGACGCTGACGGTAGAAGCCGCCCATTCGGTTATCCGTGCGATCTCCAGGAACTTCAGCGGAGGCTCGACACGTGGCCGCATCTGGAAACTCAATCGTTTTATCTCGCGGAGGACGCGGAGGGAAAGCTCGTAGGCTGTGTGGCTGCATGGGACACTGCGGCAGTGAAGCGGATGGTGGTGAATGCATACCGCGGACCAATGCGGCGCACGAAACTGCTATACAACGCAGCCGCTAAGATGGGAATGTTTCCATGTCTTCCATCGCCCGGCGAGCGGTTCCGGTATGTGTATCTCACGCATCAGGCGGTCCCAAGCGAGGACCCGGCGATCATGCGTGCGCTGCTCGGGGCTGTGTACCATGACTATCGGGGAAAGGGGTACCATTTCCTGAGCTGTTGCGTTTATGACGATGATCCACTCGCACCGGCGTACCGTGGCTTCCAGTACAGCGACCTGAACGCGTCGCTGTACATGGTCGCGCCAGCGTCGGTCCCATTACAGGCGGCATGCTTCGATGCTGGCCGGCCGGGCTTTGAGATGGCCCTGGTATGATGCAACTACTCCGATGACCGTAACATCCGAGCGGATCGCGCTCACGGAGACTGGAGCGGGTGCGCTCGAAGTAACACGCCCCACCTCGCGCGGCCCGCGCCTGCGCTGGGTGGGAGTACCGGGGATCATGGATCCGCGGCTGCCCTTCGCGGCGATGCTTCTGACGTATGTCGTCATGGGCACGCTCTGGCTCGGATTCAACAGGAACCCAACACAGATAGCTCTCATAGTCCTCTCCGCGTGCGGGCTGGACATGGCTCTCCATTTCTTGCTGCGTCGCCGAGAGTTGCTGGTACCGGTGAGCGCGTTAATAACGTCGCTGTCGCTGGCGATCCTGTTGAACTACTCGCATGACTGGGCGCTGCTCTTTGTTCCGGTATTCCTAGCGATCGGCTCCAAGTATCTCATCACGTTCAGGGGCGCACACGTATTTAATCCATCGCTCTTTGGCGTGGTTGCGACGCTGCTGCTCGCCGGACGCCTCATCACCGCCGCGCCGGCGTATCAGTGGGGCGGATCCTGGGGAATGTCGGTGTTCATCGTCACGGCAGCGCTTGCGCTGTTTGTCTTTCGCGTGGGTCGCGGGTGGCTGATCGGAACGTTTCTCGTCTTCTATGCATTGCAGACGGCACTGCGGGCGTACCTGATGCGCATGCACCTACCGGCGGAGATGCTGTTCCTGGGGACGATGAGCTCGCCGGCATTCTATCTGTTCACGTTTTTCATGCTGACCGACCCCAAGACGTCGCCGTCGAGCGCGAGGGGCCAGATCGCAGTAGCGTTCGCCATCACACTGGTCGATCTGTTCTTCCACACCCGGCAAAGCGTGTTCACGTTCTTCTACGCAGCAGCCGTGGTGAGCGGCGCGCGCTTCGTGATCCAGCATGGGCGAGCGATGTGGGTCGAGGGAGTAGCGGCACATCTCAGACGCTCGCTGTTTACTTGTACGGTCGCCCGGACTGCACTGCTACTGGGCGCGATCGCGTTCACGGGAAGTACACTGTACGCCACCGTCATCCGTCCGCACGTAACGTTGACCGACGCGGGATTTGTGTTGCAGGACATACCACGGAATCGAAGTGCGCTCGACATCAGGATCGATCCCGCGTCACTCAACCTGGTCGATCCGCGTCTGCGCCACATTAGCAAATGGCTCCTGTCGGTTGGGGCGAGCGCGGAAGTGGCTGACGTCAACAATGACGGGCTTCCCGATTTGCTGCTGACCAGTCCGCTTGCGCAGGCCGCCGACCGGGTGGCGTTATATCTGAATCGGGGCGGCTTTCACTTCGAGCGGGTTCGGATGCCGCTGCTCGATTCGTTGGGCGCCCATCCTCGCACATCGGGATTACCGTCGGGCGCGCTCTTCTTCGACTACGACGGTGACGGCGACGAGGATCTCCTAGTGCTGGAGAGCTTCGGAATGACGCGCCTCTTCCGCAACACACTCTCGGAAACCGGCAGGTTGTCGTTCGAGGATGTATCGGTCAGCTCTGGCGTGGGGCGATACACCACAAGCGTCGCGGCAAACGTCATCGATTACGATCGCGACGGGCTGCCCGACCTGCTCATTGCGAACGTGCTATCGCCATATCTACCGGGATACTCCGACTCGACGCGACTGAACATCTTCGATCTTCCAAAGCCCGCCTATCCGGGTGACAGGCGCATGTTCCGCTTCATGCACAACGGCTGGCACAACGCGGACAATGGCGGCGAGAACGTGCTGCTGCACAATATCGGCAACGGAAAGTTCGAGGCCGTGGACATGCACGCCATCGGAATGCCTGAGACACACTGGTCGCTCGCGATCGGGACCGGCGACCTGAACGGCGACGGCTGGACAGATCTGTACATCGCGAGCGACTTCGGGCCGGATGACATGTACATCAACGAGCAGGGGCGCCACTTCCGCAGAGTGCACGGTCGCTGGTTCGGCGATGTCGGAATGGATACGTACAAGGGAATGAATTCGTCGATAGAAGATTTTGACCGGGACGGCCGACTGGACGTGTACATCTCCAACGTGCATCACGCGCTCCAGGCGGAGGGGTCGATTCTGTGGATGAACCGCGGCCCAGCGTCCAACTCGCAGCCCGGCTCCAGCTACACGCCTGCCCTGCACGATGAGGCGACGGCACGAGGAGCACTGAATGAGGAGCGATTCGGATGGGGTGCGGGAACCGGCGACCTGGCCAACAGCGGCTGGACCGACATAGTGCAGGCCAACGGGATGGTGGATAACCGCCTGGACCCGCTGTATCCAGGATGCCCGGACTACTGGTACGTAAACCATAAGCTGATGCAATCGCCGTCGGAGATACACACGTACGCGGACATGTGGGGCGATCTGCGCGGCCGGTGCATCTATCCTGATGAGGCGCGCAGAGTGTACCTGAATCGCGGAGCGAATGCATCGCCGCAGTTCGTTGATGTCGCGCAGGTCGTCGGGCTCACTGGACACGATAACTCGCGCGGCGTAGCGGTGGCGGACTTCGATAACGACGGACGTCTTGACATGGTGATCGCCAATCAGCATGGCGGTCCCACGCTGCTCCGCAATTTCGCGACGGTGGCAGGCAGCCGGAATTCCTGGGTGGGTCTGCAACTCGTTGGCAATGGCCGTAACTGTAACCGCGAGGCGTTCGGAACGACAGTTACCGTTCACATGCCGGGACAGCGCGTACAGCTTCGCGAGGTGCAGGCCGCCAACGGCTTCGCGTCCCAGCACGACACGCGCATTCACTTTGGTCTGGGTCCCACGTCATCGCGTGCTGTTCCCATCACAGTGCGCTGGTGCGGTACACAGCAAGTGCGGTACACTGTTGTGCCGAACCGGTACCAGCGAATCGAGCAACGCTGAATGAACCACTCCATCGTGACTGGATCGGATTTATATCTGCGTGTGCTGCTCGGTGCACTCGCGGCCTATCACCTGGGCATCGGAGTGGCATCGGTAACTTCGTACGGCAGCACCGCTGCGCTCTCGCATCATATCTACGGTCTCGGCCTCGGCGATGACCCGCAGTTCCGCTACTCGATAAAGATGTTGGGTCTGTATGCGCTGGTGTTCGGCGGCCTGATTATGGCGGCCGCGTGGCATCCGTACGACAACCGCGCGACGATCATTGCACTGATATCGCTGCAGCTTCTCCGCGCACTGTTTCGGGTTCGTTTCGCCAACCACATATCGACCGGATTCGGAGTGACCCTCCGGCGCAACGCGATGCACGCGACACTGCTTCTGGCTGAAGTGGCGGCCCTCATCTGGCTCTTTCCGGTACAAGCAGCATGACCGCGCAAGAACTGGCCGCACCTGAACTTGCCGTCGATATAGCAGCCGCGCGCGCTCGCAACTCGTACAAGTGGAAGGTGCTCGCGTCGGTCATCTTCGGCATCTTCATGGCCACGCTGGATACGACGGCCGTGAACGTTGCCTTCCCGACGTTGCGGCTGGAGTTCGGCGCAACGCTGCGCGATTCGCAGTGGATCGTCAGCATCTACGTTCTCGCGCTCGGCATCCCGAAGCCGGTGGCGGGTTTCCTCGCGGACCGTTACGGAATCAAGCGGATCTACCTCGTGGGGCTCGCAACATTCACGGTTGGTTCGGTGTTGGCCGGCATCGCTCCCACACTCTGGGCGCTCGTGATCGCGAGAGCAGTTCAGGGAATCGGTGGTGGCATGGCCATACCACTGGGTACGGCGATGCTGTTTACCACGTTTTCCAAAACGGAGCTCGGTCTCGCGCTCGGCGTGTTCGGACTGGCGTTGCTCTTCGCTCCGGCAATGGGGCCGGTACTCGCCGGCGTGCTCATCGACCACAACCATTGGCGCTGGATATTCTTCATCAACCTACCGATCGGAGCCCTGGGAATAGTGCTGGGATCGCGCTTTCTCAAGGAGAACCGGCGCGAGTCGAAAGCGACGTGGGACACGATCGGGATTGGCACCGCCGTCGTCGGCTTCGGAGCGACGTTGTACGGCGCATCAATCGTTGCGGAGGTTGGCTGGACATCTGCACAGGTGCTCGCAGCGTTCGGCATCGGCGCGCTGGGTCTCGCCGCGTTCGCGATGAACGAAATCTTTCTCGCGCGCGATCCGCTACTGGACCTGCGGCTCTTTCGCCGGCGTGTATTCCTGGTTGCGACTCTGGTGGGTTACGTGACGGTCATCGCGTTCTTCGGGGCGGAGTTCCTGCTGCCCGTTTACTTGCAGGCGCTTCGCGGTCGTCCGGCGCTCGACGCGGGGCTCGCGTTGCTTCCGCTCGCTCTGGTTGCCGGTCTGACGCTACCGGTCGCTGGCAAGATTTACGACATGATCGGACCACGCTCACTGGTGGTGGCCGGCTTCTGTCTGCTCGCGTTCGACACCTGGGCGCTCTCGGCGCTCGGCAGCGACACATCCATGCGGTGGATAGTCATGCTCATGATCGTGCGCGGCCTCGCACTCGGCCTGACTGTGCAGACGCCGTTCACCGCAGCACTCGCCGATGTTGGCCCGGAGGCGATAGCGCGTGGCACCTCGCTTGTGAGCTCGACGAGGTACGTGACGCAGGCGATCGGGGTTGCGGTTCTGGCGACCGTGCTCGCTAGCACGATCACACCTGGCGTGCGCGCATTGCAGAGAGATATGACTCGCCTGCCGGAACGACACGCAACATCATTGGGACTTTGCGAGATCGACCACCCGCAACCCCTGGCTCGCCCATCGAGCGGCGCTCGCACTATCGCGAGCTCGGCCGGAAATTGGGAGACGGGGCCGTCAACCCCGGCGTGCGTGGAGAGCCTCGGCGGTTTCAGCCGTGCGTACAGGCTAACGTTTTATCTTTCGCTTGTTGCGCTTATGTTGGGTTTTCTGCTTCCGGGTTGGCCCGGAAAGGCGCACGTGTGACGACTACACCAAATGAGTGGAAAGATGATCAGAACGCTGTGTGTCGCTGGTTCCATATCGTTTGCCGCGCTGATGCTCGCCACCCGCCCAGCGCTTGCTCAAACCAGTCTCCAGACCAATACCGACGTTGATTCAACCGCTGCGCCGTTGGCCACATCGGCCCGGGCAGCGGCCATCTGTCGTCCCGGCGCGTACGCGGAGGTGGATGGCGGGCCGGGCCCGCTGTACGTCGTGGATGAGATCCTGGTGGGCGGCGATTCCACTGTTCAGGGATACATTGCCAAGGTGCCGGTCTATGTGAAGGCCGAGGACATCAATCGCGTCAAAGTAATCAAGAGTCCGGAAGCCCTGGCGCTGTACGGCTGCCGAGCGAGGCAGGGTGCGGTCCAATTCGAGCTCAAGCCTGACGTCAAGCTCAGGCCCGAGTGGCGCGCGGTGATAAAGGCGCCGGCGGTGCCGGCACCTGGTTGAATCACGACCCGGCACTCGCACGGATGTTGGACTTACTTTCTGATGCCCGAGGTTGATCATGCCCACCCCGTTCGAGAGCGCACAGCTCAACCTACAGCTCTTCGGCCTCCGACGGGAACCGGTGCTCCGTGCAGCGCGCGCCTGGTTCCTGGAGGAGTGTAATCCGGAGAGCTTCGCCGAACTGGCGGCACTCGCCACCGCCCACAATGCATCCTTTCGGATGGTCCTCGGCTACTGGGACATGGCCGCCTCGCTGGTGACCACAGGCGCGGTTGATCTGGACACGTTCCTTGCGGCGCATGCGGAGATTGTCACCACCTTCAGCAAGATTCATCCATTCCTGGCCGAGTTGCGCACGGTGACCGCGGAGCCCGAGTTTTGCAAGCACGTCGAGGCCGTGGTACTCGCCGCTCCAGATGCTGAAGCAATTCTTGCACGAAGACGCGCAGCAGCGAGCGCGAGCGCCTCTGGCCCTCACTCGCGCGTCGCAGAGCGATCATAACCGCGGTGCGGCAAAGTTCGTGCAACGTAGGCGGGCTCTGTACCCATTATGAGTGACATGGCCGACGTAACTTCCGACACCGCAGAACAGGTCCTCGCCCGTCAGCTCGGCGCCGAGCGGATACACACGTTGGAAGCTGTGTTCCGTTACACCCCGTCGTTCCTCGCCGTGCTTCGCGGGCCCGACAACGTGTTTGAAATCGTGAACGATGCCTACTACCAGATCGTGGGGCACCGTGACCTCGTCGGCCTGCCGCTCTTCGAAGCCATCTCGGAGACGCGCGGCCAGGGTTTCGACACACACCTGGGGCGCGTGCGCGAGACGGGTGAGCCTCTCGTTTTCAGGGACCTGCCCGTGCTGCTGGAACGGACGCCTGGAACAGCGGTCGAGGAGCGATTCATCGAC
>JBPCNJ010000047.1:0-3103 GCA_051001375.1 Gemmatimonadaceae bacterium | reverse complement strand
GGCCGGCGAGACGGGCGACCGACAGGCGGTTGACGGGCTCACCGCGGGGTGCGAGGTCGGCCCGGGCCTGCTGCTGGGCTACACCCGGATACCGTCGGCCTCGCCGAGCCGGGCCCCAGGAGACGCTCAGCCTCGATCCGTGGACCGGATGGCTGATCGTTGGGCGCGCTAGCGGAGAAAGTGCCTCTCTGGGCAAGGAGAATCTGGGTTTTCGACGCTCCTCAGTCAAGACTCTTACTCGATGCCGTCTGAGCACTCCGTGGCTCATGCTCCGCCGCCGGCGGAGCACCGTCGACGCCGCGCCAGCGCTCTTGGGCTGACTGGCGGGCCATCCCGGCCGCGCGGCCTATGTTCGCCCAGCTGATGCCGGAGTGTCGGGCCAGCGCCACGGCGGCGTCGAGGCGCAGCTTGGCTTGGGACAGGGCGGCGGCGGCGGCCTCCACCTCGGCGAGGGCGTCGATGCCGAAGGCGTGCTCGGAGCGCCACAACTCCACCGCCGCGCCCTGCACGTCGTCGCGCTCGGAGACGTAGGCGACGTCGTCGTCGGCGGCGAAGATCCGCCGGGCCGCCAGGTCTTCCTGCGTCTTTGAGGGCACCCGGGTGAAGCCCGGGCCGACCCAGCTGCTCGCCGGGCCGAACGAGGTGTTGCTGTAGCAGTCGCAGCAGATCACCCAGCCGGTGACCTCGCCGGCCGGGCGGGTCGGCCATTCCCAGGACCCGTCCTCACGCTGCCCCTGGTCGCCCACCGCGACCTTGTCCGGCGGGACGGACCCTGCGGTACGCTGCGGCCGCGTTGCCCGTCGCCGAACATCGGAGCCAGGGAGCCCTCATGCCGCCCGTCCTCGGTAAGCCACCCCACGCCTGCTAGCCTGCCAGGAAATCCTGCCGGGTCAAGAGAGGTCGTCAGGCATACCCGACATAAAGTCTATTATCGGCGTCGGCGTTCGCAGCTAACGTAGGCACCTGTGGCGCGCCCGAGGAAGCACTGGCCGATGGTCGCGGCCTCTCGCGACGAGGCGTCGCTCGCGGTCCGGCTGTACAACGACCCGGCGGAGGTCCGTGCCTTCGAGGGCTTCGTGGTGCACATGCACCTCGCCTGGCTATACCTGCTCCACTCCGAATTCACCAGGGATGAGGTCGACTACAGGTACTGGCGGAGGGACAACCCCCGTCTGATCGAGAAAGTCGACGGTGAGCCGAAGCGGTGGGAACTCGCCAAGTGCGTTCGCGAGCGCTGGTCGGACGACAAGGACCCGGTCCGAGCGAACCTAGAGTTCTTCATCGGGCTCCGCAACAAGGTGGAGCACCGATACGCGAAGCAGCAGCAGGCGCTCGCTGCCGTCGTCAGCGGGCAAGCACAGTCACTGCTCTTGAACTACGAGGAGGAGCTCGTCACTCAATTCGGCGCAGCGTCCTCGCTCGCCACCCGTCTCCGCTTCCCCGTCTTCATCGGGTCCTTCACGAGCGAGGGAGAGAAGGTACTCCGGCGCCTCCGAGGCACCCTGCCGGCGACGCTGCGGACGTTCATTGCGGACTACAACGCTGGCCTTGACGCGACCGTCAGCGACGACCCTAGGTACGAACTCCGCCTCCGGGTCTTCCAGGAGCTAGCCCCGAGAGGCGACCCGGACGCGCTGTCGATTCAGTACAGCCGGTACGACGATATGACCGACGAGGAGCGCCAAGTCGTCGAGGACGCGGGCAGGAAGGGGCTCGTGGTGGTCAGGGAGCG
Organism: Gemmatimonadaceae bacterium; assembly: GCA_051001375.1. GTDB lineage: Bacteria > Gemmatimonadota > Gemmatimonadetes > Gemmatimonadales > Gemmatimonadaceae > Fen-1247. Next base: position 1,371 of record JBPCNJ010000047.1, on the reverse strand, counting down.
TCAGCGTGACGTAGTCGGCAAGGGACTGAAGAAGCCGGGGCAGGTCATAGCCGAAGTCCAGGCTCAGATCCCATTCACCTTCCACCAGGGCCATTTCAAGACGGCTCGGGAAGTCCTTAAAGTGCGCCCCCCAGCAGGGTCAGCAACGCCGGAACGCACCCTTGAGCAGTACTGCACGTACGACGACTTGAACCGTAACTACGGGTACAAAGACGCCTACGTGAAGAGGCTCGTACGCGAATGCTCCACTGAGATGGGATTCCAAAGGCTTCTCGGGACCCCCCCGAGAGACAAGATCACCGGCGACTGGGTCGGTGAGCAGCCAGCAACACCTGCTGCTCGAGCCGTGGCGTCACGGTCTCAGACCGGTAGAGCGTCGGCCTAGTGGTACGTAGCCCGTCGAATCGGCCGCTGGAGCGGTCCCGCACGTCTCAAGCAACTACTGCGACCACGACCAGGACGGCGGCGAGGACTACGTATAGGAGTGCGGTGTCTGGACTAAGAGACTGCTTCAAGATCTCGACGTGCGCGCGAGCTCTGTTGGTCGGATGGGTCAAATGATGGGCGATGTTAGGCACTGCTAGACGGGTGGGGGAGTTCAACGCTTCGGCGACCGTTCCAGCATTGAGTGCATCCTCTATTTCAGATGACGTTTGATTAGCAGCTCTTGGTGTTCGGCGGTGCGCGTCAATCGACCAGAAAGCGGCTGACGAGAGAAGTCCTAGCAGCGCGGCGATGGAGACTTTGGCTGAAAGCGCCAACCCGGCGGCGGCCAACCCGACCGTCACAGCCCAGCCCTTCGCCTGCAGCGTGATGGTGTCCTGGCTGCGTATCGCCTGCTGCAGCTCGGACATCTCTGCTTTCAGTAAGTCGAAGCGTGCCTCGAGTTCATCCACTCGCAAGTTGTACAGGGATGCGCCGCACGGGTAGTAGGGCCTAAGGCGGCTACTCATGACTTCTTGATGAGCGAGGCCGTTCGGCGGGCTTACATCACGGTCACGTCACCGGGGGTTTGACAGCACGGGTTGGTGTGGGAGTTGGGCGACACGCATGTCGAGGACATGCAGGCAGCGCAGCTCCTGCCTGCCGCCCATGAACCGTGGTTACCGTCGAGCCATGAGTACCTCGGAGGAGGACTACCGGGAGCTTCTTCCGGTACTGCTTCACCTATATCCGCCAAGGCGTTCCTTTGCCTTCGATGGCTCTCACGTCCAGATCAGCCATATCGCACACGGCTGGTACATGCGCTGCCAGCGCGGCGTCGAGGCGATACTCGCGCTTGAGACTGCCGGCTACCAGGTCGAGGCAGCCCCCATCCGCCGCTCGGTGGTGGAGCATGCAGTCGGGTTGCGCTGGTTGGCAGGGTCAGGC
>JBPCNJ010000046.1:0-17511 GCA_051001375.1 Gemmatimonadaceae bacterium | reverse complement strand
CGATGCAGAGCACGACATGTGTGTCGCGACCACCGCCACGAACGGCAGCGACGCACTCGACGCTCTTCGCCAGCAGACAGTAGACGTGGTGCTGCTGGACATAGACATGCCGGTAATGGACGGGCTCACGGCCCTGCCGCTGATACTGGCGCGTCATCCCACGGTGAGCGTTCTTGTGACGAGCTCGCTCGCGACCATCGGAGGGGCCGTAGCAAAGCGTGCTCTGTCGCTCGGCGCGGCGGATTACGTGCACAAGCCGTCGTCACGCGGAGTTGGCGGCGTTGATGCCGCCGCGGCCGAGATCATCTCGAAGGTAAGAGCGGTGGCGTTTCACGGGGATGTCAATCCTGGCGGAACCGGCAACGGGGCCAAATCGTCCACATCATCACGCGGTCCGCACGTGGGTCAGCGCGGAGTTCCGCAAGCGGGCGCGACCGTGGCGAAGTCGCGACCGGTGGGTGCAGGCTACTTCGAGCCGCGCATACTGGCGCTCGCGGCGAGCACGGGTGGACCGAACGCGCTCGCCACGGTCATTTCGCAGCTGGGCGGTGACTTCCCCCTTCCTGTGGTCGTCACGCAACACATGCCGCCCATCTTCACGACCATGTTCGCACAGCGTCTTGGTCGGCAGGGACAGCTCGCGTGCGAAGAGGCGTCGGACGGCGTCGTTCTTCTTCCTGGGCACGTGTACGTTGCGCCGGGAGATCACCATCTCACGGTGACCACGTCTGGGGCGGGACGAGTCCCCGTGGTGTCAATCACTCGTGACCCGCCGGAGCATCACTGTCGCCCGGCCGCTGATCCGATGTTTCGCTCACTGGCGCACTCCTTCGGCAGCGGAGTGCTTGCCGTGGTGCTGACAGGGATGGGGGAGGATGGGCGACTCGGGTGTGATGCGATAGTGCGTTCCGGCGGCCACGTGGTCGTGCAGGATGAGGCTACGAGCGTCGTGTGGGGAATGCCGGGAAGTGTCGCTAACTCCGGCATCCCGTGCACGGTGCTTCCGCTACAATCCATTGCGGCGTATGTCATGTCGCTCTGCCCTGTCCGCTCGTGATCTCCGCCGAGGATTACAGCTTCCTCAGCGCGCTGTTGCGTCGCAACAGTGGCCTGGCGCTCGGCGCAGGCAAGGAATATCTACTCGAGAGTCGGCTCCCACCTGTAGCGCTGACCTACGGCTTCAGCTCGCTCGTCGAGCTGGTTGCTGTGCTCCGGGCGCGCCCGCACGCTGAGCTGGTCAAGGCAGTGTGCGACGCAATGACAACTGGCGAAACGTTTTTCTTTCGCGACACTGTGCCGTTTGACGTCATGCGCACCGTCATGCTGCCTGACCTCGCGGAGCGTTGCCGCAAGAGCGGCCGGCCACTTCGGATATGGTGCGCTGCCGCCTCGACTGGGCAGGAGCCGTACTCGGTCGCCATGATGATCGCCGAGGCGAGTGGGTTGCTGGCGGGAGTACGCATCGATGTGATCGCTACCGATTATGCGGCACACGTGCTCAATCGCGCGCGCAGGGGCACTTACACTCAGATGGAGGTCCAGCGCGGCTTGCCGGACCGACTACTGCGAAAGTACTTCACGGAAGATCAGGACGGCTTTCACATCGTGGACGAGATCCGGCGACGCGTCACGTTTCGCGAGCTCAACCTCACGGAATCATTCCGGTCCATGGGCCAGTTCGACATGATAATATGCCGAAACGTCTTGATCTACTTCGACACTGAGACGAAGAAGGACGTCCTGGACAGGCTCGCTACCACGCTTGCTCCGGGCGGGTACCTGTTCCTCGGCTCGACCGAGACTGCTTACGGACTCACTGAACGGTTGGGCAGGCTCTCGGCCATTCCGACATCCGTGCACATGCGGCGAGAGGACATCGCGAGCGTTGAGCTCAAGGTGCTTGAGGGTGGGCCGATGATCCCGGCGGCTTAGCGGACGGCACTTCCCGAGCCCGAGCTCAGCCCAGCGGTTTGCCGCCCGTTGCACCGTAGATCATGCCGGTGATGTAGCTCGCCTCATCCGAGGCGAGCAGCACGTAGATGGGCGCCAGCTCCCGAGGCTGCGCTGCGCGTTTCATGGGCGTATCCTGCCCGAACGTCTTCACCTGCTCGGGCGGCATGGTGCTGGGAATTAGCGGCGTCCACACCGGCCCCGGGGCAACGGCGTTCACCCGGATCCCCTTGTCGGCCAGCCCCTTGGCAAGCCCTTCTGTGAAGTTCTTGATGGCCGCTTTGGTTGACGCGTACGCAAGCAGCGATGGTTCAGGGGTGTATGCCTCCACCGAGCTGGTGTTGATAATAGCGCTCCCCGGCCGCATGTGCGGCACTGCCTCACGTGAGAGCCAGAACGTCGCGTAGACGTTGGTGCGGTAGGTATACTCCCACTCTTCGGTCGTGAATTCGCTGATGTCCTTGTGCGTGCGCTGGAACGCGGCGTTGTTCACCAGGATGTCGATGCGTCCGAGCTCGTCCACACAGCGCCGCACCAGTTCGCGACAGTGCTCCTCCTGGGAGATGTCGCCAGCCACGGTGAGCGCGCGCTGCCCCGCCTCCTCAACGAGTCGCTTTGTTTCGTTTGCGTCCGTATCCTCGCTGAGGTAGGAGATAAGCACGTCGGCCCCCTCGCGCGCGAAAGCGAGTGCGACCGCGCGCCCGATCCCCGAGTCGGCGCCCGTAATGAGCGCGACCTTGTCGGTCAGCTTGCCGCATCCGCGGTATGATTGTTCGCCGTGGTCCGACTTGGGGTTCATCTCGCGCTCGGTTCCCGGGGGCTGCTGGTGCTGCTCCGGGTACGGCGGCTTGGGGCCTTCATTCTGCGGGTTCTGCTGCTGAGTCTGCGGTTGCTGCGCGTCGGGCATGGATACTCCCCTCGATATCGTAGACGCCGACGGAGTGCGGCACGGCGGTTCACGTTGCTGGCGCAAGCCTCGCGCCCATACGGGGCGTGCGCACGAACCGGGAGCCAACGCGCAGAGATACCGCGCCCCGGTACGGTTTCTGGGCGGTGTCGGAGACCACGACAATGGGAAAGCTCACCGCCAGCGGCGGCGCCGGAGGCATCAGCCGGAATTCGGTAGTGGTGCGTCCAGCGCGTTCGGCGATCACGGTGTCGGCCTGCACGGTCACGGCGCTCCGGGCGACGCGCCAGGTGTAGGCGCGCAACCGGCCCAGGATTTCACCCTGCGGGCCGATGGCCAGCAGGTGTACCTGGTGCACAGCGCGTTGAGGGTACCTGGATGCTGCTGGGTAGCAGATTGGTTGATGTCACGTATTATTGAGACATGCCCGTCCGTATTCGCTCGACTGAACTGACCGAAGCCCTGGGCTTTGCTGGTAAGGAAGGAGAAGTGTACGGGCAAAGCATACCGTCCACTTCGGGCGTCGAAGTTATCGGAACCATGTGCGACGACTTCGCGATCAACGTCTGGTTTGACGACCTCGAGCAGCAGTTTTGGTTCGCGGCGGAATTGGTCGTGCCGGCGGTGGGAACGCCGGAGCCGTTGGGTGATCGTAATACCGGGATCGGCGAGCGGTCCGGCAGTGAGGTGGCGCAACCACCAGTGCACGAAGCTTCGCCGCGGCTGGAACGGGAACGCCACGCGCCAGAGATATTCGATTTGTTCCGGCGCTATTTCGATTGAAACGACGGGATCACTGCATTGGAAGGTCGTCTCTCGCGCCCTGACCATCGGGAGTCCGCCGCCCGGTTGACCTCGCCGCAGAAACAGACGGAACTGTCACACATGCCTTTCAATGTTGAGCTCGAGTTCCCGTGGACCGCACGCGGGTCGACGATCTACTGTAATGCCGCGGCTACGGGCCCGTTGCCTGCCCGAACCGCCGCCGTTCTGGACGAGTGGACACGGCTTCGAGTGGAACCGTGGCGGATACCGCTGGATCAGCAGTTCGAGACGCTTGCGACTGGACGAGCGCTGTGCGCGAAGCTGATAGGCGCATCCGCCGATGAGATAGCGTTGGTTCCGAACACGAGTACCGGGATCAACATCGCCGCGCACATTCTACCGATCGCACGCGGTAAGTTGGTGCTCGGCTACGATGGCGAGTTTCCGGCCAACGTGTACCCGTGGATGGGGTTGGAGCGCTCAGGCGGCCCGCCCTTGGAGCAGATGGCGCTGCTATCGAACGGGCTGCCGGACTGGGATGCGCTACCCGCGCGATTGGATCGTGGCGACGTCGGCCTGCTCGCCATTTCGTGGGTTTCCTTCGTATCGGGTGATCGAGCGGATCTCATGCGTATCGGCGCGATGTGCCGAGAGCGTGGGGTGTGGTTTGTGGTGGACGCGATTCAGGGGGTTGGCACCACGAGCCTCGACGTCCATGCTTGCAACGTCGACGTGCTATCGTGTGGCGCGCAGAAATGGCTGCTGTCGCCCTGGGGCTCGGGTTTCTGCTACGTGCGTCGCGAACTCGTGAGCACACTGGAGCCGCGCGCCATTGGATGGCTCGCGACGCGACAGTCGCACGACTTTACACGCATGCTCGAGTACGATATCACGTACATGGACGACGCGCGCAAGTTCGAGGTGGCGACCATCGCATATCAGGACGTCGCCGGAATGAACGCGAGTCTCGGAATGCTGCACGAACTGGGCATCGAAACCGTCGAGATGCGCATCTGTGCACTGACGACGCGTCTCATTGACGGAATCATGGCGATCGACGGCGTCACACTGCTCACTCCGGTCGCGGCGAGTGCACGCGCCGGTATAGTCGCGTTCACGGTTCCGGACCCGGAGCCAGTCTGCAGCCGGCTGGACGGGGCCGGCGTTGTGTATTCAGTGCGAGGCGCCGGTGTGATTCGTCTTGCGCCGCACATCTATAACAGCGCGGACGAGATGGATAGGGTACTGAACGCGCTGCATGGCTGAGCCGCACCGTGCGCCCGCCGTTCGCGCACGCGGAGGCGCACCCAAGATTGGCGTATTCGACGCGACGATGCTGGTCATGGGCGGCATCGTCGGCGCAGGCATCTTCAGCAACCCAAGCGTTGTCGCGAAGCTGGTGCACAGTGGCGCACTGATGCTGACAGCCTGGATCATCGGTGGCATCATCGCTCTGGCAGGCGCGTTCGTGTACGCGGAGCTAGCGGCGCGGCATCCCGCTCGGGGTGGTCACTACGCGTACATGCGTGACGCCTTTCACCCCGCTGTCGCGTTCATGTTCGGATGGGCCATTCTGCTCGTGGTACAGACCGGCGGGATCGCGGCCGTCGCTGTGACGTTCGCGCGCTACTTTCGTGCGGTTGTCCCACTGCCACTGTCCGAGTCGGCTGTCGCGGTGCTGGCCCTCGCGCTCCTCACAGGAATCAATTGCGCGAATCTGCGCGCTGGCAACATGGCGCAGAGTCTGTTCATGGTGCTCAAGATCGCCGCGATAGTGTCGTTGATTGGCTGTGGCATCGTCGTACTCGCGCGCGGGCCAGGAAGTACTAACTCGATGACTGGGTCGGTGGCCCAACATCCGTGGATAGCGCTGGGCGCCGCGCTGACGCCAGTGATGTTCGCTTACGGTGGCTGGCAGACGGCGAGCTTCGCAACCGTGGACATGCGAGACCCGGCGCGGGATCTGTCGCGCGCGATGCTCTACGGTGTGCTCGGTGTAGTCGCACTGTACCTCGCCGTGAACGCGGCCTTACTACTCGGCCTCGGCGCAGACGGGCTCGCAGCGACAGTGACGCCCGCCGCCACGCTGGTCGATAGAGTGTCGAGTCACACTCACGTGGGAGCAAAGGTCATGGCAGCTGTCATCGCCCTCTCGACGTTCGGCTTCCTGAGCCAGGGAATGTTCGCGACGCCGAGGTTGTATCAGGCGATGGCGGCCGACGGACTCTTCTTCAAAGCAATCGCGCGCATTTCACCACGCTCGCACACGCCGACGGTAGCGATTGCGCTCCAAGGGACGTTCTCGGCGGTTGTCGCGGCTTCGGGGAGCTACGAGTCGATTATGAGTTATGTGACATCGGTCGATTTCCTGTTCTATGGTCTCGCCGCGGTGGCGCTGTTCGTCTTCAGATCACGGGAGCGAGGGATCGTGGTCGGGTATACGGTGCCCGGCCATCCGTGGACGACGGCGTTCTTTCTGGTGGCGAGCTGGACCGTCGTCGCGACCACGATTTACACGGACCCCGCGCACAGTCTGATCGGAATGTGCTTCCTGGTACTGGGACTCCCGGCCTACCTGGTGTGGCGGAGGTTCAGTCGATCGAGCTGACCTCACCGGGTGCACGGGCTCCGCACCGTCCAGGCGCGGCATACCGCGTGCGTTGTTGGCGGGCATGAATTTCGTCATCGCTACCCGACATTTCGCGGGCCTGGGATTCGCCATGCGGTTACAGGAGGAGGGGCATGAGGTGCTCATGGCCTACACCGGCATCGACGACCGTCGCGCCCGCCCGCGCTATGATCTGGTGGGCAATGGGATTGTCGCGAAGCGGCCACTGTCGGACGTGATGGCCGAGCGTGAGTCGCTGCGCGACTGGTATTTCGTCTGGGACGAGAACCACAGTCCGGACGAGAATGAGTTGTTGCGTGCTGAAGGCTTCAAGGTCGTGCTCGGTGGCACTTACGCCAATACCATGGAGCACGATCGTGAGGCCTGCCTCAGCTTTGTGGGCGAGTACGGCCTCAAGCCACCACCATCGTTCCCGTTCGAAGACGCGCGTGTGGCGCTGGATTTCATTCAGGCCAACCAGCACACGGCCCACGTGTACAAACCGGACGAGGGAGAGAACTTCGAGACCTGGCTCCCTCAGTCGGACAGTGCTGACGAAGCCAATCTGGAACTGCAATCCCACTTGCGGTCGCTTCGCTCTGACGTGCCATTCGTCCTGCAGGAGCGCAAGGAAGGGATCGAAACGAATGTTGAAGTATGGTTCGTCGACGGAGAGCCGCGCTTCGCTTTCATGGTGCTCGAGTCGAAGCTCAAGTTGACCGGCGATCTCGGCGATTTGATCGGGTGTGCGTTCGACTTCTGCTTCGTAATTCCGGTGGAGAGTCGAGCGGTCATGGAGAGCGTGGGTAGACTGTTTCCGGCTTATCGCGAAATGCGCTATACCGGCTTTGGTGACGCCAATTTCGTTGCGTCGCGTGACGGACTATGGTTCTTTGAGAAGTGTGAGAGGTTCGGCTACAATGCGCACCCCAATCTTTTCTGGGCACTGAACCGGGACACTCTGGGCGATACCCTGGCTTCGATTGCGGATCATACGTTTCAACCTAACTTTTCGCCCGGTTTCGGTGCGTCGTGCTCAATGTACATGGACCACCCGGCACCAGGAAAGGCAGTGTTGTTCCCGCAGGAGGAGGCGCACAATCTCTACTTCTATGACGTGTATCGCGACGATGCCGGCGACCTTCTCACGGCTGGATACTACGACAACGTGCTGATCGCGACTGGCTTCGGGTACACTATCGAAACGGCGTGGGCGGCGGCGTATGAAACAGCTCGCTCGGTGAAATTCCCGGGGCGGGCGTTTCGTATTGATGGCGCGGGAACTGACTACCCGTCGTCACCGCTGCGTCGGTACCAGGCGTTGCAGGCGATGGGGTTCATCTGACGCTCAGTCAGCTCGTCTCGACGTATGGCTATGCGGTCGTGGCCGCGTTCGTAGGTATTGAAGGGATGGGTGTTCCACTTCCCGGCGAGTTGGTCCTAGTCACCGCCGCGGCATTCGCGGCGCAGGGCGATCTAGCGATCATCAATGTGGTGCTCGCCGCGTGGGCGGGGACTATTGTGGGCGGTACCGGTGGCTACTGGATCGGAAGCCGCGGTGGCGCGATTGCAATCGAGCGCTTCGGGCATCGGTTCGGACTGACGGAGAAGCGAGTAGCCAAGGCTCGCACATTCTTCGAGCAGCACGGAGCAAAGACGGTAATCATCGCTCGCTTTATCGCGATCCTCCGAATGATCGCCGGGATACTCGCGGGTGCGACGGGAATGTCGTTCGGCCTGTTCACGGTGTGCAATGCTGTGGGCGGTCTTATCTGGGCGGCAACTTTCGGAGCACTGGGCTATCTGTTCGGCCAGAATCTGCCACTGCTAGAGCACTACTTGCGGCGTGGTAGCCTGGGCAGCTTGATCGCGTTCGCTGTAGCGGTCATAGCTTTTCTGATATGGAAACGCCGGCGATCCGCTCAAGCTCCCTGATGCGCGAATCGATTGCCGGATCCGAGCGGCCAACCGTCGCAGCGATGTAGAGCCGCGACGCATCTGGCTCGCCGAGAAGCTGGAGCGCTTCCTGTGTCGCGCGCTCGCTTGTGGTAAGCGCGGCGACAAACCGTATTGCCTGGGCCGCGCGATCCAGCTCGACCGCATCGATTGACCGGAGCTCGAAATAGCCGCGCGGCCGCACCTCGGGAAACAACGTGCTCAGATGCGCGGCATCGTCGCTCAGAATGCGCGTGGCACCTTCGGCGAAACTCGCGTATGCGTCGATTGGGTGCGCTGCATTGTACGGCAGCCCGGTGCGCGACGGATCGAGTTGCTGCCAGATGAGAGCTCGATGACTCGGGTGTCCGGTGTCCTCGCCCGCGTACATGCGTGAGTTGGCGAAGGCAGCTGTAAGATACGGCGCAATGGAATTGAGTAGCCGCCAGCGCTCGAGCGGCATTGCACCGAGCTCCACGTTGATCTGAAGCGATGCGGTCTGACGCATCATCCGAACTCCAGCCGGTCCAATACGCTCGAAATGCCGCGCCATGTTGTCGTAGCGCGGTGCGCGAAACTGAGTTAGAACTTGATCAATGCTGTTATACGGGTCCACGCCCACGGCGAGCAGGTCGATACCCGATGCAGCCGCTACGGTGCGTAGTGGCTCAATCGCCTGATACAGAAACGAGATCAGCTCATCGGCTGAGTTGCACACCGGTGAGCTGATCTCGATCTTACCGCCGGGCTCGTATGAGATTCTGCCGCCGCCCGTCAGCTCCCAACCGGGAGCTCCGTACGCGTCGGCCACCTCGCGCCAGCCTCGCTCCAGCGCAAAGTCCCTGATTATCTCAGCTGTTCCAATCTGTCCGGCCGCTGAGTTGATGCCGACGCGCCGCTTGGGGGCCGAGCTGACGGGGATGAGCTCGAGTTCCGCGCCTATCGCGTGGTCAGCCCCCGTCGCGTCACGCGACGGGGGAGGCGGTGTGAACAGCGCGACGACAAGATCGCGCATCGCGGGTGATGAGGTCAGTCCCGTACTCTTGCGAGCGCCAGAGCGAATAGCTCAGACTCATCGGTCATCCACCACAGCAGCTCCAGTCCACCCTGTGTCAGCAGTTCATCTATTGTTGCGCGATCGTACTTGTAACTCACCTCTGTGAGCATGTACTCGCCATCGGCGAACAACACGTTACCAACACCCGGTATCGTCACTGTCTGGGCACCGTCCGATACGAGATGCATCTCGATGCGATGCTCCGTCCCGTTGTATACGGCGCGGTGTTCGAAGCGGTCGACATCGAAATTGGCGCCCAACACCGCGTTCATCACGTGTAGTGCGTTCTTGTTGAACTGGGCGGTTACTCCTTGCGCGTCATTGTATGCGCGCTCCAGCACGTGCACGTCCTTGCGCAAATCTGCGCCAAGCAGGAAGTAGTCCGCACGGGCCATACACTGCCGTACTCCCATGAGAAAAGTTGCGGCAGCCGACGGCGTGAAGTTGCCGATCGTGCTTCCAAGAAACGCATGCAGCGCGGGCTCTGGATACGGGGGGAGCGCGAACGGCGCTGAGAAGTCGGCAACAACAGGCGTGACTCTCAGATTTGGGTAGTCGGTCTTGAGGCGTTCCGCGGACCGCTCGAGAAAATCGGCGCTAACGTCTACGGGCAGGTAAGTGACTTCGGATGGGCTGGCGGCGATCATCGCGTTTAGCAAATACTGCGTCTTGTCCGCGCTTCCGGCACCAAGCTCTATCAGTGTTCGTGGTGTGGACTCGCGAATTATCTTGCCCGAGTAAAGCTCGAGCAACGATCTTTCCGCGCGGGTGGGATAGTACTCAGGAAGCCGCGTTATCTCGTCGAAAAGCTCGGAGCCGCGCTCATCGTAAAAATATTTGGGAGGCAGCGATCTCGGTGTCCCGGCCATGCCAATCTGCGCATCGCGCAGCAGCTGCGCCCGATCAAACGTCACGGGCGCAGCGGAAGCCACTAAAAATCTGCCGCCGGATTGGAAAATCCCAATTGCGGAACGAGTTGCGAACGGCGCCTGGGCGCGTGGCCCAGGAGCCACCACGCAGCACCTTGTACTCGGCGCCGAAGAATGTCTCCGAGTACTCCGGGTAGGGGAACGACGTAAAGCCGGGATATCCGTGGAAGTCGGTGGACGTCCACTCCCAGGTGTCGCCTATCATCCCATAGCATCCTAACGACGACACGTTGTCAGCGTAGGCGCCAACCGGTGCCGTGCCGAATGTGAGCTGATCGAGATTGGCATGCAGCGGCGCAGAAGGGTCATCACCCCAGGGAAAGATGCGACTGGAGCGGGATGATGGATCCCATGACGCAGCTATCTCCCACTCGAATTCGGTGGGGAGGCGCTTGCCCGACCAGCGCGCGAATGCGTCTGCTTCGTAATAGCACACATGACAAACGGGGTGGTCCAAGGCGACGGGAGCGGTGGCATCCATACTACGTGTCAGCCACGAATCACCGTCGCGCATCCAGTACTTGGGTGCATTCGCCTGACTTTCGGCAAGCCACGCCTGTCATTTGGGCGACCACAGCTCCGGACGGGAGTAGCCGTTGTCCCCCATGAAGGCGAGAAATGCAGCGTTTATTACCGGCGCCGCGTCGATCTCGAACGCACCGGTGTGCACACTGTGCGCGGGACGCTCGTTGTCGTACGCGGCGCCACGATCGTCGCTCCCAACCGGGTAGTCACCGCTTTCAACTCGGACCATTCCGTCGAACCTTGCAACCGCCGAGCCACTGGCTGCCCGCGCGCACGCGATGCGCGGCGCGCGATATGGCTCGCCCTGCTTCAATTGCAAAGTTTGGAGGATGGTTTCGTTGTGCTGATACTCGTGCTGCAGCACCATGTTGTAAACGAAGCCATTTCGGAGCAGCGCGTTCTGCGATTCGAGATCGGTCTTTTCCAGCATCTCAAGCACCTCTGTCCGGATTTCCGCGGCTACATCTAGCAATTCCGGGAGCGATGGAAGCGGGAGTGCGGCACGCGTCGATCTCGGGTGCTCCGTGGGGTTGTACATCCCTGGCATCTCGGAGAATTCGATCGGGCCGGAGAGATTGCGCGTGAGCCAGAGCTCCTCGAAGTGGGCGATGTGGCCCAGATCCCAGAGGATGGGGCTCATGAGCGGATCGTGCTGGCGCCCCAGATCCTCGGCGGACAGCGGCGCGACGAGAAGGAGCGTTCGGGCACGCGCCTCCGTGAGGCGCTCCGCTACGCTGTACCTGGTCAGCAAAGGCATTGGCTCGACTTGCGTTGTGGTCATGAATATCACTTTCCGGTTGCAGATGCTCAATATACAGCACAGTTTTGCTGTTCCCGTGTATTGCCATTCCGTATGAGAACGTCGAGCGGGCAGGCCCGCGTCACCCGGTTTTTCGAGCTGTTACCGCTTGCCGCAGGCGTCTTTGTCGCCCTCGTGGCCATTGGCTCACTCAGCGAGTGGTACGCCGGATTCGATCCGACGGGAGAGTTCTTTCCCGGCGGTGTCGCCATGCTCCCGATAGCGTGCGTGCTCTTTATCCTTTCTGGAGCGTCGCTCGCCGCATCCGTCCGTCGTGATCGCGGCCGTATTCTTCGCGGCGTGGGGATTGCGGCGGCGCTCATCGTGATGGTGCTGTCGCTGGTGGAGGCTGCCTCCTGGGCTTTCGCGCGAGACCTTGGCCTCGATCTTCTGCTCTTTCCCGTGGAGCTTTCGCGGGTGCCGTGGGAGCCACCGGGGCGACTGGCGATGAATACGATCGCTGCCTTCTTCTTTGCCTCGGGCGGATTGCTAGTCGTGCACCTCGACCGCCCAAACCATGGTAGCGCAGAACAGTGGCTCGGGCTCGCGACTGCCGTCCTGGGATTCCTCGCGGCGATCGGCTACGCGTTTGGGATCAGCGAGTTTTACTCGCTCGCACGCTATACCGGTATGCCGATCAGCACGTCACTCGGTCTGTGCGTGCTGGGTGGCGGCATCGTCCTGGCTCGGCGCAGACGTGGCCTCCCACGGCTACTCGCGGATCCGGGTGCCGCCGGAACGGTGGCCCGCCGACTCGTCCCATCGGCCATTCTGGTTCCGTTTCTGCTCGGGTGGGGACGGCTGTTCGGCGAGCGTTCGGGATGGTACGACACGTCTTTCGGCATCTCTGTCTACGTCCTGACGACCATCGCCATCCTGCTCTGGCTCGTGAGCTGGGCATCCAATATGGCGTTCCAGAGCGACCGTGTTCGCGAGGAGCTGCTGACGGGCGAGCAGACCGCGCGTGAGGCAGCAGAGAGTGCGAATGTCGCGAAGAGCAACTTCCTCGCGGTTATGTCGCACGAGCTGCGAACGCCGCTTTCGGCGATTATCGGATACGAAGAGTTACTCGCCGACGGTATTACGGGACCGGTGAGTGACGCGCAGAGGCACCAACTGTCGCGCATCAAGGCGAGCGCGCAGCATCTGCTTCATCTCATCGACCAGATCCTCTCCTATTCGCGGATCGATGCAGGTCGCGAGGTGGTACAGATGGAGGACGTTGACGCAAACGAGCTGGCGTCGGATGCGGCGGCACTGGTCGAGCCACTCGCGACCGAAAAAGGACTGCCGCTCGAGGTTGCGACCACCGGCTACTCGCTCCCCATGTGCACTGACGCCGGTAAGGTGCGCCAGATCCTCGTGAATCTCCTGTCCAATGCAGTGAAGTTCACCACCACCGGACGCGTCAAGCTCCTGGTGCAACACGACGGCCCGACGGTTCGCTACGTGGTTGCTGACACCGGCATCGGTATCGCGCCTCAACACCGCGACCAGATCTTCGACGCCTTCTGGCAGGTCGAGCAGCCCAGCACGCGGCGGGTGGGCGGCACGGGACTCGGACTCAGCGTCACACGGCGGCTCTCCGTGCTGCTCGGCGGCGACGTCACTGTACAGAGCAGCGTTGGCCAGGGGAGCACCTTTACGGTGACGCTTCCGCTGGAGCAGAGTGCCATGGTTAGATCAATGGGCGAGAGGGCTGTTGCCGTCTGAGCAGTGGGGTGAGTTTCCTTATACCGTCCTCCACTTCGTCATTTCTGACGCGCTCAGCTCTGACGCGCTCAGCTCTGACGCGCTCAGCATAGACTTGCGGGAGAAAGTCTCTCCCGACGATATTCGCGCACTCACTCGGTTGGGCTTTGAACAAGTGTTCGGCATCCTGACAGCACAGAATCCAATGAGCCTGGCGCAGACCGCCGCACGGAACGAGCAGCTGGCGAACGAGTTGCAGCGCGAGGTCGCCGCAATGGGCGTCGTGTGTGCTCCGCTGGATGCGTGCAGCCCTGACCGATCGCACTGCGAGCGGAGCATTGCGGTCGCGGCGACATGCGCCGAGCTGGTTGAGCTTGCGCGGCGATACCGGCAGCTCGCGACCTTCTGGTTCGATGGAACGTCATTCTGGATCATTCCGGCCATGTCCGCCAATGATACAGTGCAACTTCCGCTCGGATAGACCGCGGGTTCTGCTCCGGCTCAACGACGCTTTCCATCCTGGCGTATTGACTTAGATGACAGTCCTGGGAATCCCTTCGCGCGATTTGCCACTGCCGCGCGAGCGCGACGATCTTCTTGCCACCGCTGCGCGATTGCGCGCGGAAGTCGCGAGCCGCATCGTTGGGCAGGATCAGGTGCTGGATGAGATACTTATGGCCTTGCTGGCCGGTGGTCACGCACTTCTCGTCGGTGTACCGGGGCTGGCCAAGACGCTCATGATCAGGTCGGTGTCCGAGGCCATGCGACTCGGTTTTCGGCGTATCCAGTTTACGCCTGACCTCGTTCCGTCCGATATCACCGGCACCGAGGTGATGGAGGAGGACGCTGGAACGCACGCACGCCGCTTTCGCTTCGTGCAGGGTCCTGTCTTCGCCAACATCGTACTGGCCGATGAGATCAACCGAGCACCGCCGCGCACGCAGGCGGCGCTGTTGGAGGCGATGCAGGAGCATCGCGTCACCGTCGCCGGCGAAACGATGCCGCTCCCGGAACCTTTCTTCGTGCTCGCGACGCAGAACCCGATCGAGCAGGAGGGAACGTATCCACTGCCTGAGGCACAACTGGACCGTTTTCTGTTCGACATTCGTGTCGCGTACCCGGACGAACGTGCGGAGATCGAGATTCTGCGCAACACCACGGGGAACGAGTCGCGTCCGCTCGAAGCGGTGATCGATGCGGAGCAGACGGTCGCGCTGCAGCACATGGTGCGCGCGGTTCCTGTCGCAGATGTGATCTTCCAGTACGCGGCCCGTCTGGTACGTGCGACCCGCCCGGACGACGCGAGCGTAGCGGCCACTGTGAAGCAGTACGTGCGCTGGGGCGCCGGCCCCAGAGCTGGGCAGGCTCTGATACTGGGGGCGAAAGCCCACGCTCTCCTGGCCGGCCGGCACACCGTGACACCAGCGGACGTGCGCCGCGTTGCGCATCCGGTTCTGCGTCATCGCATACTGCTCAATTTCGCGGCGGAGGCAGAAGGAGTGCAGGCTGAGCGGATCGTGGACGATCTGCTCGAGCGTGTTCCGGCGCCCAAGAGCGACATCAGGGTCTGATGTGACGCAGCGGACGCGGCGTGCCGAGGGGCGTGCCGCAGAGAGGCGCGCCGAGGGTGACGAGCCACAGTATGGCGCGCTGTTGGACGCGGTTCGTGGCCTAAGGTGGCATGCGCGCCGCGCCGCGCGCATAGCGGTGCCGGGAATCCATCCGTCGCGCGTGCGAGGGACGTCTGCCGAGTTCACGGAGTATCGCGCGTACAGGCAGGGCGACGATCTCAGACGGGTGGACTGGAAGCTGTTCGCGCGGAGCGATCGGGCGCACGTGCGCATCTCCGAGGAGCGTGCGGTTACGCCCACGATGATCGTGCTTGACGCGAGTGCGTCGATGGCGTTCCCGGATGGCTCAAGCTCCAAGTGGACACTTGCTCGGCAACTTGCGGTCGCGTTGGCGGCTATTGCGCACGCTGGAGGTGACCCGGTGGGCCTCGCGGTCGCGGGAGCGGAGTCGCGCACCCTTCTCCCGAGAACGCGGCGCGGTGTGGTGGCTGAGATGATCCGTGTGGTGGATGATATCTCGGCTAACGGAACCGCACCGCTTGCCCCATGCGTCTCGGCAGCCGCGCGAGCCGCTGTACGTGTTGCGATTGTGACTGATTTCTTGGGCGATGGGGAAGGGCTGTTGCGCAGCGCGCGGGAGATGACCGTGGCGGGGCGCGATGTGTATGGAATTCACGTCATCGCGCAGGCGGAGCTGGACCCACCGCAATCAACCTCGGTGGTAATGGACCCGGAGGACGCGGCTGTGCGTCGAGCGATGACCGACGCCACGAGGACCGAATATCTGCGCGCGTTCGCTGCATGGCGTGCCGCTACTGCCGACAGTTGGCTTGCCAGTGGCGCTGCGTATCGCGTTGTGGTTGCGGGACAGGAGCCAGCCAGTCACGCGGCGAGGCGCATCGTTCGTGATGAGCCAGCGCTCGCCGGCGCGGTTTGAGCTGAGCGGATACAACGGTCGACCATGACTTTTCTTGCGCCTGGTTTTCTGTACGCCGCGATTGCTGGGGTGGTTGCGGTAATTGCGTTGCATCTCATTGTCACGCACCAGCCGCGCGCAATCGTTCTTCCCACGGCCCGCTTTGTTCCGGACGTGCCGGCTGCGGCCACATCGCGCGCGGTAAGGCCGTACGATCTGCTGCTGCTACTGCTCCGCGTGCTGCTGCTATTGGCCGTGGGTTCGGCGCTGGCGCGTCCCATACTCAAGCCGCGTCGCGAGCGAATTGCGCGCGTGATCGTGGCAGACGTGTCTGGTTCCGTCGCGAATCCGGTCGAGGTCGCTGATAGTGTGCGTCGATTGTATCGGCCGGGTGATGTCATCGTTATTTTTGATTCCGCCGCGCGTGCGCGTGCCACTGGTGATTCGCTAGGCGACTCGTTGCTCCACGCCGTAAGTATGCGCGCTACTGTCGGGTCACTGTCGGCCGCGCTGGTTGGTGCATTGCGCGCCGCACCAACCGTGCGTGATGGCGCTGACTCGGTTGAGCTGGTGTTGGTTTCGGCTTTTGTGTCCGCGGAGCGTGATTTCGCAACCGGGCCCATCGGCGCGCTGTGGCCCGGCCGCGCGCGACTGGTCCATGTAGCGGCCGATACCGCAGCCGCGGCGCGCGATCCCCAACTGTCGTGGGATGTGGCGACGCGTCCAGCCATGGCGATTCGAGTGGCGCGCTTGGACACGTCCGGTGCAGTGATCGCCGGGAACGACGTCGTGGTAGCTCCGCTTCAACGGCGCTGGAGCTTCCCGCCCGACTCGCTGCGTGGCGCAACCGTAGTGGCACGCTGGGTGGACGGTACACCTGCGGCGGTCGAGCGCGACAGTCAAAGCGAAGCCGGATGCCAGCGTTCGATCGCGATTCCTGTCGACAGCGTCGGTGACCTGATACTGCGCCCGGAGTTCGTGCGACTGCGTCAAACGTTGACCGGTCCGTGCCGATCCATAGGCGCGTCTGACACTCCAGGCACGTCAGTCGTTGCGGGAGATTCGGTGATCAGATCCCTCACCGGTTCTGGCAAGCTCGCGTCCGCCGCGCTCTTCCCGGCACCGATGGATGTGCAGTCGCCGATCGCGCCGTGGTTGATCGCGGCGGCGCTGACACTCGCGTTTGTCGAAGTGATCGTACGGCGCCAGCGTGGTGATCGCTAACGCAATGGCGGCACAGCGATGACCGCGCGCGGGCGAGTGCTACAAACGCAGCGACTGTTGCAGACGGCGGCCGTTGCATCCGCGCTGTTGTGGGGAGCCGCCGCCGGGCTGTTGGTACTTACCGCGATCGCTCTGGCGCAACGCACGGGAGTGGCTGCCGAGCGACTGAAGTTGGCAGGATGGTTGGCTCTCGCTCTCGGGATAACCACTGCATCTCTCGTACTATGGCGCGCACGTTTCGCGAGGTACCCACGTCGTGTAGCGCTCTGGATCGAGGAGCGTATTCCAGAGCTTCAGTATGCTCTGGTGACCGCGAGCGATCCCGCTGTATCGCTGGATACAGCGCCACTCGAGACGGTTGTGCGTCAGGTCAACGTCGAACGGGCAATCACGCCCGTGCTGATCAGGCACGTTGGACGTGCGCTCGTCGCCGCGCTTGTCGCCACTCTCGCGTTCTTCGTTGCATCGACAGTGACCGGAGTGGGGCTGAAGATGGCCAGCCACTCTGCCCTGGCGCGGGTGGGAATCGACACGCCGCTGCCGAACCGGTTGGCAGCCATCAACATTCGTATCGTTTCGACGGCGTATGCAGACACCGTGGCGAGCGTGGTCAAGGATCGATCTGGCGTCACC
>JBPCNJ010000045.1:0-5555 GCA_051001375.1 Gemmatimonadaceae bacterium | reverse complement strand
TCGCGGACTGGCCACCTCCGACGAGACCACCGCCAAGGTGCTGCAGCTGAGCCGGGAATTGGGCAAAACGCCAGTCGAAGTCAACGACTATCCCGGCTTCGTTGCTAACCGCGTGCTCATGCCGATGATTAACGAGGCTGTGTACTGCGTGATGGAAGGGGTAGGTACACCGGAGGCGATCGACACGGTAATGCAACTGGGGATGAACCATCCGATGGGCCCGCTCACGCTCGCCGACTTCATCGGCCTCGACACGTGCGTGGCCATTCTCGAGGTTATGCACAAGGGGCTGGGCGATCCCAAATACCGTCCGTGCCCACTGCTGCGAAAGTACGTCGCAGCTGGCTGGCTGGGTCGCAAATCCGGACGCGGTTTCTACACCTATGGCTGACCGTCGTACCGATTCGGGTCTGTTCCCGCTCACCGAGGAACAGCGTGACGTGCAGCGGCTGGCGCGCGACTTCGCAGCGGCCGAGATCACGCCAAATGCTGCCGCGTGGGACCGGGACTCCTACTTCGACCCGTCGCTGGTATCCAAGTTTGGCGAGCTCGGTTTCCTTGGGATGTTGATCCCCGAAGAGTACGACGGTCTCGCGCTGGACACGCTGACCTATCTGGTTGCGCTGGAGGAGATAGCGGCGGCTGACGCGTCGGCCGCCGTGATGATGAGCGTGCACAACTCGCTCCCCACGCAGATGATTCTGGCCCAGGGAAGTGAGGATCAGAAGCAGCGTTTCCTCAAACCAATGGCGCGCGGTGAGCTGCTCGTCGCGTTCGCGTTGTCGGAGCCGGAAGCGGGCTCTGACGCCGCTGCACTGTCCACGCAAGCGGTACGCGACGGCGATCATTGGGTGCTGAACGGGACCAAGTCCTGGGTGACGAGCGGCCCGTACGCCGGAGTTATTCTGGTGCAGGCGCGTACCGACACGCCGGACGATCGCAAGGGCGCGCGGGGGATCGGCGCGTTCATCGTCACGCCCGAGATGCCCGGTTTTCACGTGGGCAAGAAGGAAGATAAGATGGGGCTGCGCGCATCTCCCACGGTGCAGCTCATTCTGGAAGATCTGCGGGTACCGGCGGCGAACGTGCTCGGTGACCCGTCGAACGGGTTCATATATGCGATGCAGTCGCTCGTCAGCGGGAGACTCGGTATCGCGGCCCAGGCGCTGGGTATTGCGCGCGCGGCACTGGACGCGGCCGTGGCGTACGCTGACGAACGCAAGCAGTTCGGCAAGCCGATCCGCGATTTCGAAGCCATTCAGTTCAAGCTCGCAAACATGGTGACGCGCGTATCGGCCGCGCGCACTCTGCTGCACGCGACTGCACGTGCGAAGGACGCGGGAAGTGATGTCAAGCAGGCCGCGTCAATGGCCAAGCTCTTCGCGAGCGAGACGGCCATGTGGGTCGCTACCGAAGCGGTGCAGGTATTCGGTGGCTACGGGTACATCAAGGACTACCCTGTAGAGAAGCTATTCCGCGACGCCAAGATCACAGAGATCTACGAAGGGACGTCGGAAATCCAACGCATCGTCATCGCACGGGAGCTGTACGCATGAAGTTGTTCGACACTATTGCCGAAATGGGCCACGAACAGGTTGTCGTGTGCTCGGATCCGGTGTCCGGCTACCGCGGCATCATCGCGATCCACGACACTACCCTCGGGCCAGCGCTCGGTGGGACTCGCTTCTGGAACTACGCATCGGATGAGGAAGCAATCACCGATGCGCTCCGGTTGTCGCGCGGGATGACATACAAGAACGCCGTCGCAGGACTCAATCTTGGCGGAGGCAAGGCCGTCATCATTGGCGACAATCGCACACCGCGTAGGGAGATGATCTTCCGCGCGCACGGGCGTTTCGTCGAGAGCCTGGGCGGGCGATACGTTACCGCGGAAGACGTCGGAACCGGCACTGCTGACATGGATTTCGTCCACATGGAGACGGACTACGTCGCCGGCCTGGCAGGGAAATCGGGTGACCCATCGCCCGTCACGGCGCACGGAGTGTTTCGCTCCATTCAGGCATCGGCGATGCACCGCTGGGGTTCGGATGATCTCGAAGGCAGGACTGTGTCCATTCAGGGTTGCGGCAACGTCGGACGCCACCTCGCCAAGTCGCTGGACAAGGCGGGCGCGAAGGTGGTGGTCTCCGACATTGATGCGGATCGTGTGAACTGGGTCCTGGCCGAGACTAGCGCGACAGCGGTCGACGGGGACGCGATCTATTCTGTCAAGGCGGATATCTTTGCTCCGTGCGCGCTGGGCGGCGTCATCAACGACGCCACGATACCGAAACTGAAGGTCGAGATCGTCGCGGGCGCCGCCAACAACCAGTTGCTGGAGCCCCGCCACGGGGACATGCTCGAGGAGAAGGAGATTTTGTACGCTCCCGACTACGTCGCCAACGCGGGAGGCGTGATCAACGTGTACAGCGAGCTTGCGGGGTGGGATTCCAAACGCTCGTTCCGTAAAGCCGATGAAATCTACGACACCGTACTCGGTGTATTCGAAATCGCGCGCGCCGACGGCATCCCGAGCTACGAGGCGGCCGACCGCCTCGCCGAACGGCGGCTCCAGGCTGTAAATTCGATGATGCGCACATGGCCGTCGTGGCCGCGTAAGTCATAATCGTGTAAGTCATAATCGTGATCGAATGAGCGTTTCAAGCATGCCAGCAGCCACAGCCAGCGGAGAGCTGTCGTCGGTGTGGGACTCAGATCCCGACATCGCGCAGCTTATCATCGAAGAGACGGATCGGCAACGACACGGGCTCGAGCTCATTGCGAGCGAGAACTTTGTCTCGCTCGCGGTGCTGCAGGCGATGGGCACCCCGCTGACGAACAAGTACGCCGAGGGGCTGCCGGGCAAGCGCTACTACGGCGGTTGCCAGGTCGTCGATCGCGTCGAGCAGATCGCCATCGACCGCGCAAAGGCTCTCTTCAGCGCTGAACACGCGAACGTGCAGCCGCACTCCGGCGCGCAGGCCAATGCGGCGGTGTATCTGGCGTTCCTCAAGCCCGGCGACACGGTGCTAGGGCTGGATCTATCGCAGGGCGGTCATCTGACGCACGGGTCTCCGGTGAACTTTTCCGGGCTGTTGTACAACGCAATTCATTACGGCGTAGACGATTCGGGCTATATAGACTACGACCAGATGCGCCAGATCGCGCGCGAACGGCGTCCGAAGATGATCATCGCCGGCGCGAGCGCGTACGCACGCATCATTGACTTCGCGCCCTTCGCGGAAGTCGCGCAGGAAATCGGCGCGAAGTTCGTCGTCGACATGGCGCACACCGCGGGGCTGGTCGCTGCGGGGCTGCATCCGTCGCCCGTGCCGTACGCAGACGTCGTGACAACGACCACGCACAAGACGCTGCGCGGGCCTCGCGGCGGCCTTATTCTTTGCAAGGTGGAGCACGCCAAGGCAATCGACAAAGCAATGTTTCCTGGAACCCAGGGCGGACCACTGGAGCACGTGATCGCGGCCAAAGCGGTCGCATTCAAGGAAGCGGCACAACCGTCATTTAGGGAGTACAGCACGCAGGTGGTGACGAATGCCAGCGCGCTAGCGGCCTCACTAATGCAGCGCGGCCTCGACATCGTGTCTGGTGGAACTGACAACCACCTCATGCTCGTGGACCTGCGTGGTCGCGGACTGACGGGCAAGGTTCTGGAACAGGCGCTCGACCGCGCCGCCATCACGGTCAACAAGAACACGGTTCCGCGCGAAACGCAGTCGCCCTTTGTAACGAGTGGGATTCGGGTCGGCACGCCGGCCGTCACCACGCGCGGCATGGGCGAGGCCGAGATGCGCCAGATTGCCGAGCTCATAGAGCGGGTCGCAGCGGCGCCCAACGATGAGGCGGTCTCGACGTCCGTACGGTCGGATGTCGAGGCATTGACGGACCGGTTCCCGCTTTACCCCGGCGTCTTCACCGGACACGGAGAGGCCTGAGCTGTGGCTGAGCTAGCTTTCCGTGACGGCGTGATGGAGCAGATTCGGTTGCGCGAGTCGCGGTACCAGGAAGGTGCATATCTCTTCGTGCTCGCAGCGCTCGAATACGCGCAGGCAAGTTTGCAGTTGCGCCGGCACATCTCAGGGCGCGAGCTCGCGTGTGCTTGTCGAGATCTCGCGTTAGAGCGGTACGGTGTAATGGCTCGTGTCGTTCTCGAGCGGTGGGGTATAGCCGCTACGAACGATATCGGGGCAGTTGTCTTCACCCTGGTCGATCTTGGATTCCTCGCGAGTCTGCCGACCGACACGCGTGATCAATTCGGCGACGTGTTCGATTTTGTCGAGACGTTCGAGCAGCAGTACCCATGGAACTCGAGCGCGCTGCTAACCGCCGAGCGGTAGTCGCGCATCGCATGCCGGTGCGCGTCGCGGGTGCAGCTGAGTCCGCCGAGATAGACGCGGCGGCCATCGCGTCCGGCATCCCGTCGCGAGCGCTGATGCGCGTCGCGGCCGCGAACGCTGCGACTGTCATTGCGGCACGGGCCGCACGCGGAGAACGCGGAGCACGATCCGGCGGTGTGATCGTGTACACCGGACGCGGCAACAACGGCGGCGATGGTTGGGCCGTCGCCCGATCGCTCGCCATGGCCGGATGCCACGTCGTGGTTCGCGAGATTGTTTCGGCGGCTACGCCGGACGCGATCGCCGAGCGCGATGCCTATCGCGCTTGCTGCGCTAACGCGAGCGACGACGAATATTCCGGAAGCGTGATTGTCGATGCGATGCTCGGAACCGGGAGCGCCGGAGAGCCACGCGGGGCGATTGCTGCGGCCGTGAATGCCGTGAACGCGCTGCGCAGCCGTGGCGCAACGGTTGTCTCCCTGGATGTTCCTACTGGGCTTGACGCGACCAGCGGGGCGGGGGAGCTCACCGTACACGCCGACCTCACGCTCAACTTCGGTACGTGCAAGCGTGGCGCGCTCGCCGCTCGCGGCAGATGCGGCGAGCTAATCGTGCTTGATATCGGTCTCGAAACCAACGACGAGCAGCTTCCACTGCTCGTGGACGTCGAATATGTGCGCGCCAATGTTCCGAAGGTTCCCGCTACCGCTCACAAGGGAACGCGCGGAAAGCTCGCGGTGGTTGCGGGGGCGCGGGGAATGGGCGGCGCCGCAATCCTGGCGGCGAAAGGAGCGCTTCTCAGTGGCATCGGTCTCCTGAAGGTGGTGACCGATGACTGCAACGTTACCTCGGTCCACGCGCAGGTCCCGGAGGCGCTTACCGGGTCGCTGACCGATGCGGCTGGCGCGATTGCCGGCTGGGCGGACGCGGTTTTGATAGGCCCGGGGCTTGGACACGACGCAAACGCTCGGGCGCTCGTGCTCGACATTCTGCAAGCCTGGCGCGGCCCGGTCGTCGTCGACGCCGACGCGCTCAATGTTTTTGATAACAATGTTGCGGCACTTGCATCGCTTCTGGCCGGACGATCAGCGCTAATCACGCCCCACCCCGCCGAGCTGGGCCGATTGCTTGGGCGCGACGTGGAAGATGTATTGGCCAACCGTTTTGATATTGCTGTTGAGGTTGCACGTACCCTCGGCG
>JBPCNJ010000044.1:0-29502 GCA_051001375.1 Gemmatimonadaceae bacterium | reverse complement strand
TCCGTGCGGAACTGTCGGCATTTTGGGTGGGTTGCGCCTTGTGGTTACCGGCCTCCGGGGGGGAGGGAGGGTGCGGGTGGTTCCGCACCCTCCGCGTCCTGACGAGTGTGGCCTACGTCACCGCCGGACCAACTGGCGCAACACGTAAGGTAGGATGCCACCGTTGCGGTAGTACTGCATCTCCTCCGGCGTGTCGATTCGCGATACGACGTTGAAGGTTTTGCTGCTACCATCGTCTGCTGTGGCGCGCACCGTGAGGGTTGCGTGCGGTCGCATGTCCCCGCTCATCCCTTCGATGTCAAAGGTTTCGAATCCAGTGAGGCCGACCGACTGGCGTGTTTCACAATTGGTGAACTCGAGCGGAATGACGCCCATGCCCACGAGGTTGGAGCGGTGGATACGCTCGAAAGATTCGGCGACTACCGCGCGTACGCCGAGGAGGAGGGTACCCTTGGCCGCCCAATCGCGGGATGAGCCGGTACCGTACTCCTTTCCGGCGATGATGACGAGCGGCGTTGCCGCACCTCCGTACTGGACCGATGCATCGTAGATCGCGACTGGCTCAGCACCAGGCGAGGTCGCGGTCCAGCCGCCTTCGGTTCCTGGCGCCAACTCGTTACGCAGACGAATGTTCGCAAAGGTGCCGCGCATCATCACCTCGTGATTGCCACGTCGTGCGCCGTACGAGTTGAACTCTTTGGTCATGACGCCTTGCTCGATCAGCCACTTGCCAGCGGGGCTGGATGCCGGAATGGAGCCGGCCGGCGAGATGTGGTCGGTGGTGATCGAATCACCCAACAGGGCCAGCACGCGAGCACCGCGGACCGGCTGAATGCCCGGGGGCGTCATCGTCATACCATCGAAGTATGGCGGGTTCTTGACGTACGTGGAATTCTCATCCCACTGGTACAGATCGCCCTCGAGAACATCCAGGGCGCGCCAGTGCTCGTCGCCCTCGAAGACGTTTGCGTACTGCGTTCGGAACATGTCCGCGCGCACGCTGCGCAGGATCTCCTCTTCCACTTCGGTGGGCGACGGCCAGATGTCGCGGAGAAAGACGGGGCCGTCGTTTCCGATACCGAGGGGCTCCGTGTTGAGATCTATGTCCATGCGACCCGCGAGCGCGTAGGCGACAACGAGCGGCGGCGACATGAGATAGTTGAAGCGCGTGAGTGGATTAATGCGGCCCTCGAAATTGCGATTGCCCGACAGGACCGCGGCAACGACGAGCTTGTTCGCTTCAACGGCATCAGCAACGGGCTGCGGGAGCGGCCCGGAGTTGCCGATGCAAGTGGTGCATCCGTAGCCGACGATGTTGAAGCGCAGCGTGGCGAGCGCGTCGGACACGCCGGCCGCGTTGAAGTAATCCCGAACCACTTTGGAGCCGGGCGCGAGACTCGTCTTGACCCACGGCTTGGTGCGAAGCCCGCGGTCCACCGCGTTGCGAGCGAGCAGCCCGGCGGCGAGCATCACGCTGGGGTTACTGGTGTTGGTGCAGCTCGTTATCGCGGCGATCACGACCGAGCCGTGCTGAATCGCGAAATCCTCACCGTTCATGCTGACGGCGACTGGCTGGTATTCGTTTGCCTGCTCGGCTGGGCTGGTCGCAACGACTGTCGGGGAGAGCTGGTTCTGCGCGCTCACGGTGTTGGCTTGGGTGAGGGTCGCCACTGCCGCCGCGGGCGTTGCGCGCCCCAGATCAGACGCGAGCGCCTCGCGAAAGAGCTGCTTGGCCACTCTCAACGGAACGCGGTCCTGTGGTCGCTTGGGTCCCGCGATGCTCGGCTCCACAGTGCCGAGATCCAGCTCGATGGTATCGGTGAATTCGGGGTCCGGCATGTTGTCGGTGCGGAACATCCCCTGCGTCCTGTAATACGCCTCCACGAGCCGAACCAGGTGCTCGTCGCGACCGGTCAATCGGAGATACTTGAGCGTCTCCTCATCCACCGGGAAGAACCCCATCGTGGCGCCGTACTCGGGGGCCATGTTGCCGATCGTCGCGCGATCGGCGAGCGGCAGGGCCGAGAGCCCGTTGCCGTAGAACTCAACGAACTTACCGACGACCTTTTTCTTGCGCAGCATCTCAGTGACCGTAAGGACGAGATCCGTCGCGGTCGCGCCGGCCGGGAGCTTACCATGGACCTTGAAGCCCACGACATCAGGGATGAGCATCGTGACCGGCTGGCCCAGCATTGCGGCCTCCGCCTCGATGCCACCAACGCCCCAGCCGAGCACGCCCAGACCGTTGATCATGGTGGTGTGCGAATCCGTACCGACGAGCGAATCAGGGTATGCGATCGTTTCGCCATCCTGCTCGCGCGTGAAGACGCACTTGGCGAGGTATTCCAAATTCACCTGATGTACGATTCCCGTGTCCGGTGGCACGACGCCGAAGTTGCGGAATGCCGTCTGGCCCCAGCGCAGGAAGGCGTACCGCTCGCGGTTGCGATGGAACTCCAGGTCGGAGTTGATCAGGAAAGCGGCCTCGGAGCCGTATTCATCGACCTGAACGGAGTGATCGATGACCAGATCAACGGGCTGCAGCGGGTTGATGAGGGCGGGATCTCCACCAAGCCGCGCGAGCGCATCGCGCATGGCGGCCAGATCCACAACCGCAGGGACACCGGTGAAGTCCTGGAGTAGCACGCGCGTGGTGCGGAAGGCTATCTCCTTCTCCAGCCTGTCCTGCACCTTCCATTTGGCGAGCGCGAGGATGTCGTCCGGCCGGACGAAGGCGTCATCCTCGTTTCGAAGCAGGTTCTCGAGCAGAATCCTGAGACTGACCGGGAGCCGCGCGGCAGCGCCGCCGGACGGCTGATCCAGGGCGTCGAGGCGGAAGATGGTGTAATCGCGGCCGTCAACGGTCAGCGTTGCGCGGGAGCCGAACGAGTTCGGGTGCGTCATTTGCATGGTTCCTGGTACGATCGCGCACGGCCGCGTGAGCGCGGTGTGAGGCGGCGCTGGCTGAGGCGGTGCGCGGTGAGGATCGGAGCCACTGCTGGAGCGGGTGACCGCTTTCGCAGGCTAACGGAATCTATATAGGTTGGCGATAGGTTGGCGGCCGGCGCGCTTGATTGAGAGTGCGGGAGATGGCGCCGGAGCTGGCGCCCGAGCTAGCGCCCGAGCTAGCGCAGGCGTGAGCGTGAGCAGGACCATTTCGCGCTTGTTAGCACGGGGCTTGCGCAGATCAAGGGCATAGACTTCCAACGTGAGAGGATGACATGAAGCACATCGCGAATGCGAAATTGATCGCGTCAGTAACGAGCCT
This sequence comes from Gemmatimonadaceae bacterium, assembly GCA_051001375.1. Lineage (GTDB taxonomy): Bacteria > Gemmatimonadota > Gemmatimonadetes > Gemmatimonadales > Gemmatimonadaceae > Fen-1247. Next base: position 26,234 of record JBPCNJ010000044.1, on the reverse strand, counting down.
TGCCGCACTCGGGGCTTGCATGTCCAGCTCCGGGACAGGAACGATGGGTGGTGCCGGTACCGCGGCTCCGCCGCCGAGCGCGACCGTGGGCACCACCGCCGCGCCAGTAGCGCCCACCAACACGGGCACACCTGCCGCACCGGGGCCGGTCGACACATCGGCCGCCACCAAGACACCTCCCACAGGCGCGGCCAATTCGCGGGTGGGCACTGGCACCGGGGTTGCCGGTATGGGTGGCGGTCTGGTAGGGAAGCCGTCTGGAGCTGCTGCCGTGCCAGGAAACGTGATCACGAACATCGGAAGCGACGCGCGGATCGTCAGCGCCCTCGATGTGGTGAACACGGACGAGATCGCGACCGCGATGCTGGCTCGCGAGAAGGCCACCTCTCCGCGAGTAAGGATGTTCGCCGAGCGCTTGCTCACCGATCACACGCGGCTGCAGGGGGTGGATCGTGCACTAGCTGCACATCCCGAGTTCATTTCCTCCGATAGCGCCGACATCACACGTGAGATGCGCCGTAGTGACAACGCAGCCCTGGTCCGTCTACGTGCCTTGCCCAAAGGCCCCGGCTTCGATGCGGCATACATCGCCGGCGAGATCGCTGACCACAAGCACGCGATCGAACTGGCCAACGCGTCGGTAAATCAGGCGCAGGATCCCAGGGTCAAGGAGCTCGCTTCCTCGTCGATCCCGGCGCTTCAAGAGCACCTGAATATGGCCATGTCTATCCAGCAGTCAATGGGTCCGATGTAGCCTGGAGCTAGGCTCGATACAGCTTTGGTCCAAACGAGAACGAGGTGATGAGCACGGACTGACAATCCGGCTCGGCACCTCGTTTAGCGCGTCAGATGGTTAGTGAGCTTTGGTGTCGCTACCACCGCATCGTCGCCGTAGTATTCGCGGCTCAACGGCAGTCGGAAACATGGATGAAGCACGCTCGATGTGAGGACGCGCGGCAGTACAGCTGTGATCACTAATGGAAAGCTCCGCGAGCCGTAGCTGAATGCGATAGCTCCCGGGATCCAATAGCGATGCACGCTGTACGGCGGTCGAACTGTCCCCGTTCTGAAAAACGTTCATCGCGATTGTCTGCGCGCTGCTCCGTACCGCTGACAGGAGCAGCAGCACGCCGGCGAAACCAACCAGCCGCCGCTTGCTTGTAAGGGATAGAGCCCACTCGCGTCGTGCGCGTCCTGGGCTGCTCAGCGCGCCCAACGCGGCCCACACAATGAGGGTTGGAGTCGCGAGCAGCAGTACGGCATCGAACATCCCTACACCGGCGGTGAGCAGCGCTGTGGCAGTGACCGCGACCGCTAGAAACGGGTCGCGCGCGGTTGGGTTATTTGCCGCCGTACCACCCTCACGCCCCGCCTTGAAAGCGTTGGCGATCACGCCGATAACCGCCAGCACGAGTACCAGTACCGCTAAGAGCCCGCGCTCCGCTATCAGCGCGACCCAGTCACTGCTCGGCCACGGGTTTGCCGTCATTCCATCGTCGCGCGTCAACGACGGATCATTGCGCGATGCGAACTTGGGGTAGTACACCCCCCAATTTCCCGGTCCGACACCCAGAACTGGGTGCGCCTGGACCATGTGCCAGGTGTTGCGGTACTGGATTATGCGGCCGCGGCCGCTGCAGCTATTATAGTCCGCAACCTGGCGCACGGAGTCAAGATACGGAGAGTCGCTCTTCCAGTTGAGGCGGTTAGGAATCGCGAGAGCTGCGATCACGCCGGCGGCCGCGAAGACGCCCAGCAGGATCAGCCGGCGTCCCGCATCAGCATGCGGAACTTTACGTGCGGCGCGCCACATCGGAATCATGACGAGCGCGCCGACAACGAGCAGCGCGAGCCACGCCGCGCGAGATCGAGACAGCACCAGTCCGGCCGCTAACACGGCGGCACCGATGCCGCACAGGAACACCGCTATGCCGCGGCGAGCGGAAACGGCATACCACGCCAGGAGCGGCGCTCCAATGGCTGACAGGTGCGCCATGAAGTTCCGATTGCCGAACGTACCGCCCGGAGCGCGACTGAGCGTGAAGTAATCGCTGTCCACACCGTAGGCCTGTGCGAGCGCGGTTGCGGCACCCGCTACTGTGGCAAACACGATAACAGCCATCAACGGTCGCCTGAGTCCCACCCCCGCCAGCCAACGCGAGCACCAGTACACCGCGAGCCCTGACGCCGTGACCGCAAACGCGCGAGTTGAAACCCAGTGATTGGGGGCAAGCAGCGCGGAAATTAGCGAGAGCGCTCCGTACAACAGGAGCAGCATGTCGACTCGATCAAGCTCGATGCTGCGCACGCGCCACAGGCAGAACAGTCCGGCGAGGAGCGCGGCCAGGTGCAGCGCCAGCTCTTTGGGGACGAAGAACCGGTCCAGCTCGAACGGCTTGAACGGGGTGGCCGCGAGGACCACCGCAAGCGCTCCCAGCTGAAGCACGATCAGCGCGGCGACACCGGTGCCCCCAGCGCTCTGGTTCGGCAACTGGGTTGGCGGCTTGGCTGGCGGCATGTCCCTCGACGTCACTCCGGATAAGTTACTGGGTACAACAATACCCCGTTCACCTCAGTTTCGAGGAGACTAGATGTTGCACATAGTACGTCGTGGCGCGGCCGTTGTGCTCGCCAGTACCGCAATCTCGTCCGCCGGGCTGGCCCAGCAGGGGCAGCCGGTGCAGCAGCAGAATCAGCGACAGGCGCCGGCTCCCAACATTCTGAGACGGGAGATCGACGCACACCTACGCTTTCTCTCGTCGGATTTGCTCGAAGGGAGAGCGCCAGCGACGCGCGGCGGCTCGCTCGCGGAACAGTACATAGCGACGGAGTTGCAGTCGTACGGCGTCGCGCCGGGTGTGAATGGATCCTATTTTCAGCCCGTCCCGATCGATGTGGTTGCGTCGGACCCCAAGACCATAAGCGTGACGGCTTCGGGCAAGGCAACGGCTACACTTCGCTTCCCGGAAGACGTTGTGGTATGGGCCGGTTCGGCAAGCTCAAAGAGTGAAGCCAAGGGCGAGTTGGTCTTTATTGGCTACGGAGCCAACGCGCCGGAGTACAAATGGGACGATCTCAAAGGGACTGACCTGAAGGGTAAAATTCTGCTCGTGCTCGTGAACGACCCGCCAGCACCGCAGTCTGAGCCCACATTGTTCGGCGGCAAGGCAATGACGTACTACGGCCGTTGGACGTACAAGTACGAGGAAGCCGAACGTCTGGGCGCGGCCGGAATGCTCATCATACATACGCCGTACGAGGCCGGGTATCCCTGGCAGGTCGTCGTCGGCTCCAATTCAAAGGAGCATCGCCTGCTACCACGTCCGGCCGATGCGCCGCCACCTGTCGCTGTGCGTGGCTGGATCCAGCACGATGTCGCCGCGAGTCTGCTGAAGCAGGCCGGACTCGATCTCGCTCAGCTCACAAAGGACGCTGACACGCGCAGCTTCAAGCCAGTTCCGACCGGCATCACGATTGACATGTCGTTCGCCAACAGTGTCGCGCACATGACCTCCAACAACGTCGTTGGAGTTGTACCTGGGAGCGACGCAAAGTTGCGCGATCAGTACGTGTTGTACAGCGCTCACTGGGACCACCTCGGCATCGGCCCCGCTGTCAACGGTGACTCGATCTACAACGGCGCGTACGACAACGCGTCCGGTGTCGCCACGGTACTCGCGGTAGCGCATGCAGCCGCGGCGGCGGCCGTGAAGCCAGAGCGTTCACAGCTGTTCGTGTTCGTGACGGCTGAAGAGTCCGGTCTTTTGGGCTCCCAATATTTCGGCGAGCATCCGACCGTTCCGTCTCGTGACATCGTTGCCGCTATCAACGTCGATGAGGCAAACGTGGACGGCAAGGTGCGCGATCTCACGGTGCTTGGCGACACCAAGAGCTCGCTCGGTCCGGCGCTCACCGCGCTCGTGAAGAGCGACGGAATGCGGCTGTCCCCTGAAGCGCATCCCGAAGCCGGCTCCTTCTATCGCTCGGACCATTTCTCTTTCGCGCGCGTTGGAATCCCTTCGGTGTCGATCGGCAGCGGCACGGACTACGTTGGCCAGCCGAGCGGCTGGGGAAAGACGCACGAAGAGGATTTTGTCTCCAAGCGGTATCACCAGCCGTCGGATGAGTATCAGGCGAACTGGGATCTGAGCGGGGCGGTGCAACTTGGCGAGATCGCGTACCGATTTGGCAACGAGCTCGCCAACGCATCAACGCTCCCGACATGGAATGCGGACGCGGAATTTCGCGCCATGCGTGAGAAGGCACTGAGTGGGCGGTAACGCCGGGAATAACGCTGGCAGTGGCGATGAGGCCAGGTTACTGTCGCTCCGGGATGAGTTCCCCATTCTGGAGAGCACTACCTATCTCGTTTCCAACTCGCTCGGCGCGATGCCACGCGCAGTGCCCGAGCGGCTCGCGGAGTATGCGCGTGAGTGGAGTGAGCTGGGGGTGCGCGCGTGGGCGCGCGGGTGGTGGGACATGCCGGTGCGCGCCGGCAACACGATTGCACCACTGCTGAACGCGCAACCCGGCTCGGTGGTGATGCAGCCAAATGTGTCGATCGCGCAGTCGATGGTGCTGTCGTCTATGGATTTTGGTGGAACGCGCGACACAAACCGCGACACAATCGTGATGACCGAGTTGGACTTCCCTTCGGTGCGCTACGCGTACGAGGCATTGGCGCAACGGCTCGGCGCGCGCGTTGTCGTGGTCCCGTCGGACGATGGCCTCAGTATCGATCAGGACCGCCTGCTAGCGGCGATTGACGAGCGCACCAGGCTGGTCTCCGTGTCGCACGTACTGTTCAAGTCTGCGTTCATCATGAACGCGGATGTGGTCTGCGCGCATGCGCACAGGATGGGCGCGCTGGTGTCGCTGGATGCATACCATTCGGTCGGCATCGTTCCTGTGGATGTACAGCGATCCGACGTCGACTTTCTCACCGGGGGCGTGCTCAAGTGGCTTTGTGGCGGGCCGGGTGCGGCGTTCCTGTACGTGTCACCGCGCGTGCGCGACACGCTGGAGCCGTCGCTCACTGGATGGCAGGCGCACGCGCGTCCGTTTGCTTTCGAGCAGGAGATGGAGTTCGCTGAGGGGCCGTCGCGATGGCTCACGGGAACGCCCGCGATTCCGGCGTTATTCGCCGCAACGGCGGGTCCGGAGATCGTGCTCAGCGCAGGGATGGAAGCTGTGCGCGCCAAGTCGATGCGGCAGACCGCATGGCTGGTGAGCGCGGCGGAGGAGCGCGGCTACGGCGTGCACGCACCGCGTGATCCGGAGCGCCGCGGTGGCACTGTCGCGTTCGACGTACCGCACGGCCACGAAGTCGCGCAGTATCTGCTGGCACGCGACATAATCGTGGACTACCGGGTCGGCGCAGGGATTCGCGTGGCGCCGCATTTCTACACTCGCGACGAGGAGCTGGAGACGTGCATCGCGGCGATAGGCGAGTGTCTCGCGACGGGTGCGTGGGAGCGCTTCGGAGCGACGGCGCGGGCGGCTGTAGTCACGTGAGTGTTACGTGAGCGGACAGCGCAGCACTAGAGCGGCACGAGTGGCCGAAAACACAATCGGTCCGGATGCTGTGGTTACTCCAACATCCGGACCGAGACTAGCAATATAGCACGCATTCACCCGTGAGAAAATGGCCATGGACTTCCGGGGTGCGCGACCGGAGGTGTACGTCGAAAAACCGTGCTGGCGCGGTCCGTGCTTTGTTGCCAGCTGTTGTCAAGTTCTTGAACAAAGCGTTGTTGGGCGAGTAAAATACGTTATCAGTGTATCCGATTTAGTGGAGGTGTGCCGGATGCCGAGCCCTTTTCTATCGTCCGAAGAATATGACGAACGCGCGCACCAACTCTACAACGAAGGAGAATACGATCAGGCGTTAGCGGTACTTCAGGAAGGTCTAGCTCTGTATCCCAGCGCCGTCGAGCTTCACATTGGCGTTGGCTACGCGCACAACGCCCGGGAAGAATTTGCCTGGGCGCGCCGCGCGTTCGAAGAAGCGCTCGTTCTGGACCCGGATCACGAGGATGCTCTGGCCGGCCTTGGCGAGACGCTGCTCAAGTTCGGTCAGCGAGACGCTGCGCTGAATTGCTTTCACCGCTCGCTCGAGTTGGGCTATGCGGACGATCTCGATCTCATGCTTCAGATCGGCCGTGCTCTGTTCCGGGAGGCCATGATTCCGGAGGCCAGGGAGTTCTTCGAGATCGCGGTCCAGCACGCTCCGGAGAGCTCCGAGGCTGTGTCGTGTGTTGGATACTCGCAACACCGCATGGGCGAGGACGAGGCGGCTGTCGTTACGCTTCGTTCGGCGCTGCGGCTGGATTCGGACCACGTGGAAGCGCGGGTGTATCTGGGCAACATCCTGTACGATCGGGGCGACTACGAGGCGGCACTTCACCACCTGGATAAGTCCAATCCGGACGATCACTGGGACGAGCTCGGGATCTGGCGCCTCATCGAGCTGAAAAAATCCATCTTCAAGCTCGAGGACGGCGATCCGGAGCTGAAGCCGTGGGAAGAACGGATCCAGGAGCTAGCCGGCGAGCCAGACGACATCGACGACATGTTGGCGGAACTGGAGGCCAAAATGATCGAGAACGACCAGCAGGTCGCTCGCGGTCAGCTGGAGCTGTTCGGTGCTCTTTTGAGTTCGCTCGTCGACGCGCCGGATGGCGGAAGCGAGGACGCGGAAGCGGAGACGCCGCGTGGGTGGCACCGTATCGTCACTGGCGGGCACACGTACGAGGGGACCTGGGAAGAGATCGTACAGCAAATGCGCGATCAGAAAGCAGCTGGACTTCCACTGGAACAGTACATGGCGACGGAAGCTCGCAGGGGGTACGGCATGACCGGAATCGAGATTCCGTGGCGCGATCCCGAGAGCTTCATCCGAGGGAGTGCGCACGCGGGCTTGCTCCGGATAGATCGTTGACGCCGGGCGACCGGGCCACTGCGCAGACAGCACTAACCGAAGGTCGAGGCGTCTACGGACGCCTCGATCAGATCCGGGGTCCCGAGGATGCCGCAGCCGACATACTCAATCTCTGGAGAGCCGCCGAATCCGCTATGCGCGCGATGCTCGGCGGCTCGACGCTGTCCGGCCAGGGACTGGTCCGGGAGCTTCGCCAGCGCGGTACCCTCAATCTGGAGCAGGCAAACGCGCTGGCCAGCTTCTGGGATGCCAGAGCGCGAGTCGATGACGTCGGGTACAAGCCGACGCTCACCGATGTGGGTTACGCGCGGGTTGGCTACAACGAGCTGACCGCGGCACTGGCTGACCCGTCGGCTAAAGCCGCGTCGGCGGCTACCATAGGCGCAACCTCGGCGGCATCATCGTTCTCTGCCCCGAGAGTTCCGCCGACTCCGATTCCGTCAGCTTCGGCGGCTACACCCGCCGCTGCGCGTTTCGCGCCGGGAACGACGACCGGCCCGCCCGTCGTTCCACCACCACTTTCACCGGGAACGGTGCGGCCTGTTGCCGAGCCGGTCCGGGCGTCAAGACGCAGGAGACTTTCTCCGTTGCTGGCCGGAGGACTTGTCCTGCTTGCTGTGATTGTCGCCGTCGCGGCGTACCTGATGAGCGGGGGTTCTTCGTATAATAGAGAGATGGATACAGCCGCCGAGCTGCTGCGCACGGGACGGGAAGAGTCGGCCAGGGCTGCGTTCAACAAGATTGCGCGGGAAAACCCCACGCAGTCGAAGCCGCACGTTTTCCTTGCTCGATTTGCGCGCCAGGATGGCGACCCCAGCACCGCTCGCCAGGAGCTCGAAACGGCGATCCGACTCAATCCCGCGGATGAGTTAGCACAGCGAGAGATGGGCCTTTTACTGTTGTCGCAGAATGACCCGCAGCTTGCGTTCAGGTTCTTTGCTCGCGCGGTGAAACTGGACGCGAGCGACCTGGCCGCACAGGGATACGCGGGTTGCTCTCTCCTGAGGCTCAACCTGATCGACCAAGGCCAACGTCTACTCAGCCGCGCCGGCCCGGGGACGTGGTCGTCGTGCACGGCCGTGCCCCCACCGATAACCACACCCCCAACTAAGACGACACCAGCGCCGCGGTGATTGAGCTTCAGGGCGTCTCGAAAGTATATCGATCTATCCTCGGCCGCGCGGTAACCGCGGTCGAGGATTTTTCGCTCAAGGTTGACGATGGCGAAGTCCTGGGTGTAGCGGGCCCAAACGGGGCAGGGAAAAGCACTCTCATTGCAATGCTGCTCGGCTTCACGCGTCCCACTGCCGGTAACGTCAGCATAGATGGTGTGGCACCAAGGAGGTATGTCGAGCGCAACGGAGTTGGATACCTGTCAGAGCTGGTCCAGGTGCCGCCACGGTGGCATGCGGAAACAGCGCTGCGCCGGTATGCCCTGCTGTCCGGCGCGAGCAATGCTGGTGCACCGGCGCTGGCCGCGTCGGCCATTAAACGACTCGGTCTGGATGAGCACCGCGACAAGAAGATCAAGGCGCTGTCCAAGGGAAATCTGCAGAGGCTGGGCTTTGCCCAGGCCACGCTCTTGCCTCGGCGCGTCTACATCTTTGATGAGCCAACGCACGGCCTCGATCCGGTGTGGACGCAGCGCTTCCGCGGTGTCGTCACTGAGTTGCGGGCACCGAACACCATCGTAATCATTGCGTCGCACAATCTGGATGAATTGCAGCGTTTGACCGATCGTGTGGCGATCATTGACCACGGTCGATTGCAGCGCGTGGTCACCACCGGTTACGTCCCCGACAGTTCAACGGCGATCGTATATCGGCTAACGGTTGTGGAGGGAGCCGACGAGGTGCGCTCTGTTTTCCCAGTTTCTTTCGATCACGGACGTGGCGACATCGAGGTGCGCGTCAGCGATCTGCGCGAGCTGAACCGCGGCATCGCGGAGCTGATCGCTCGCGGGACTGTCATGGCTGGAGTGGCACCAGCCGAATCGGTGCTCGAGACCCACTTCCGCGAGGCCGTTAGCAGTTCCGGCGGTAGCTCGGGGAAGAAATCATGACGACACGAGCGAATCTCACAGCGTACAGCTTGTGGCAAGTATCCGATTACGTGACGCAGCGAGGAATTCTTTCATTTGTGGTTGGGCTGATGGTTGGCGCTCCGGTGCGCTTCATGATTGCCGGACTCCAGCGGTCGGGTGCAGCGCCGGAGCGCATCCAGTCGGCTACCAACCAACTCGCAGCGAGTGCGGCAGCAACACTCGGAGTTCTAATCGTGCTTCTGGCCGTGCAGCGATCCGTTTCCGGAGACCGCGCGGACGGATACTACCGTTTCTACTTTTCCAAGCCGGTACCGGTGTGGACGTTCTACCTGCAACGGTACGTGGCTTTCGGGGCTGGGTTGCTGGTGATGGTAGCGTTGTTGCTGCTGGTTGGGTTGCTGAGTGGTGTCCCCGTCCACGTCGGTGGCGCGCTTGGCTATTTCCTCATTCTGTATCTCGCGTTCGGTGGGATCGGCTTTCTCTGCTCCGCGGTCACGCGCTACGATTGGTCAGCACTGGCGGTGATCTGGTTCGGCGCACTGCTGCTGCGCACGATGTATGCGCAGCAAGCGAACGGCTGGCGTCACTGGTTGGGAGCCATCCTCCCACGCGTTGAGTTGATGGACGGAGTGCGAGGCGCGTTATTCGATGGAGTAGCGCCAAGCATGTACGATGTTGCATGGCTCGTCGGGTACGGTGTCGTCTGCCTCGTGCTTGGCCTTGTCATCATTCAGCGGCGTCCGCTAGCGTCCTGATTTTCAATATCAGGCCGCTCCGGTGCACGTTGCAACTTCAGCAACGTCAGTAACTCTGAGTAATTCGCAATCATGACGAGCTTCATAGATCCGCGCGCGCTAACGCGCACCATACTGCTTAACGGTCTCACCGTCCTCATCTATCGCAACGATGCCGCACCCGTTGCGGCGGTAAACACGTACGTAAAGGCGGGCTATTTCGACGAGGCGGACGACACCGTCGGCATCGCTCACGTTCTGGAGCACATGTACTTCAAAGGGACCGATCGGCTCGGTGTGGGTGGGATCGCCAAAGCGACCAAGGCCGCCGGTGGCTATTTGAACGCACACACCATCTATGATCACACCAGCTACTACGCCGTGTTGCCGGCGAGTGGCTTTGTCGAGGGGCTCCGCATCCAGGCCGATGCATACGCAAACTCGGTCATCGGCGCCGAGGAACTGGCGCGCGAGCTGGAAGTCATAATTCAGGAAGCGAATCGCAAGCAGGACAACCCCGGCGCGGTCACGACTGAGACGCTGTACGCGCTGCTGCACGATACGCACCGCATTCGGCGCTGGCGCATAGGGCGCGAAACCGAGCTGCGTGGATTCACGCGGGACAAGCTGCTGCATTTTTATCACAACTTCTACACGCCCTCGAACACGGTCCTGTCAATCGCCGGAGCCGTGGATCCCGATGAAACGCTCGATTGGGTGACGCAGTTATACGGTGCGCTTCCGTCAGCGACGCCGGTTCGCGATGCTGGCCCGGGGGAAGCAGAGCACACCGGCTTCCGGTACAGAGAGTTGAGCGGCGACGTGCAGCAAACGCAGGTGGAGATCGGCTGGAGAACCGTCTCCGCGCTGCATCCTGATGTACCGGCGCTCGATCTAACCGCCAGTGTTCTGGGTTCGGGGCGTGCGTCGCGTCTGTATCGCGCGGTGCGCGACCGTCAACTCGCTGGATCGGTTGGAGCGTACAACTACGCGCCGAGCGAAGTAGGAGTCTTCGTGGTATCCGCGGAATCAAAGCCGGAAAAGGCGGCTGAGGCTGCACGCACGATGTGGGCGCAGGTGGCTGCTGTTCGCGCCGGAGATGTCAAGGCGGATGAGGTCGATCGTGCGCAGCGGCTGTTTGCCTCGCGCTGGGCGCGGCAGTTGGAGACGGTTGAAGGTCAGGCGTCATATCTCGCCGAATGGGAAGCGATGGGTGGCTGGCAGAAGGGCGAGGAATATTACAAAGCATTCATGGCGCTCGGGGCGTCGGCTGTTACCGACGTGGCGCAGCGGTATCTGCGCGATGATCGGGCCGCGGCGGTGGTGTACCGGCCGGAGAGTGCGCCAGATCTCGCCGCCACACCGGCGGACTTTGTGCGACTGCTCACGGCTGATGCGCCGCTTCCGCTTGTGTCCCCACCGCGCGTTGATGTGTCGTCCAAGCCATCTCCCGAAAGAGCGACATTCGAGCGCGAGGAGAGTGGCATGCGTGTGTATCGCACTGGCACGGGCATTCCCGTGCTGATCCGCAGACGGGCGGGAGCGGCCATCGCGCACATGGGCGTGTATGCAGCAGCGGGCTCGGCGTACGAGCCTCCCGCGCACGCTGGGATCACCGCGCTCGCCGCGCGTACCGCTTCTCGCGCGACTACTCTGCGTACGTCCTTGCAGATTGCTGAAGCATCGGAGCTGTTGGGTGGGAGCATCGGCGCGTCGGTAGGATCTGAGAGCTTCGGGTGGTCGCTGTCCGTACCACGGCAGAATGTAGAGCCCGGGCTCGAGCTGCTATCGGACGTGGTTCAGAACGCGACGATCCCGGCGGATGCGTTGGAGACCGAGCGAGCGGCGCTGCTGGCGGATCTCGCTCAACTGCGCGACGACATGTACCGCTTTCCCATGCGCATGGTGCAGGAAGCAGCGTACGCCGGTCATCCGTACGCAATTCCCGCCGGCGGCACGGAGGCATCACTCCAAGCGATCACGATAGACGATGTCCGCCAGTGGTATCGCACGGCGATGCTAAGCGCGCCGTTCGTGATCGCGATCACCGGCGATGTTGAGCCAGATGAAGTTGCGGACACTGTCGCCGGATGGTTCAGTTCGCTCACATTCGCGGAGCGATCACCGCTGTCTGTGCCCGCATGGCCGGAAGAGATACGCGAGCGGCGCACGGAGCGAGACAAGGCACAGAGCGCCCTTGCAATTGCGTTCCCGGCACCAGCGCGTGACAATCCGGACCGATTCGCGGGGCACGTGTTGGCCTCGATCGCGAGCGGACTTGGTGGGCGCTTCTTCGAGGAACTGCGTGACCGCAGATCGCTCGCGTACACCGTACACGCTTTCAGCTCTGAGCACCGGCTCGCCGGAATGTTCGTGGCATATATCGCGACGTCGCCTGCGAGGGAGGAAGAGGCCCGTGCTGGTCTCCTGTCCGAGTTTGATGCGCTAAGACGCGAGCCGGTTAGTGATGACGAGTTGGTGCGAGCCAAGCGCTACCTGCAAGGAATGCACGACATCCGGCAGGAGCGAGGTGGTGCGGTGCTCGGCGAGATGGTCGATGCGTGGCTGTTCGGTAACGGACTGCACGAGCTGGAGCAGTTTCATTCCCGGGTCGAGGCCGTCACCGCGCACGACATTCTCCAACTGGCACAGGACTATTTCGCTCCTCAGCGCATTGTAGAGGGCGTTGTGCAGGGCAGCCGGACCGCCGCTCCGGCAGCGGCTGTCTCCGCGTGACTTGTCTCCGCGTGACTTGTCTCCGCCCGAGGTAATTCGGTGAGGAGCATCGGTTGAGTGCCGCACTGACGTTGGTAATGCTCGTCGCGGGTGCTTATCTCGCCGCACGAGTAGCGTTCGAATGGCTGGGGCGGCGATTCCTGATCGTGTCTGGCGCGGAGTACGTGTTGCTCGGGATTTTGGTCGGCCCGCAGGTTTCCGGGCTTCTGGGCAAGACCGTTCTACAGAGCTTCGAGCCGATCACGACACTTGCGCTTGGCTGGATGGGAGCAATTATAGGTACGCGCTTCTATCTCGCCGCACTGGTCGCGGTGCCCGGCATTACATATCGCCTCGCGTTCGTGGAGTCGATCCTCACGCTCCTGACTGTTTTCGGCGTGGAGATGGCGGCGCTAACGCTGCTTGGCTTTTCGCCCGGGCGTGTGTGGATCCCGGCGTTAGCGATGGGCACTATCGCGACTGCGTCGTCCACTGCGGCTGTAGACATGATCGGTGAGCGACTGGGAAGTGATCGGCCGCTCGTGGCGCAGTTGAGCGTCTCCACTACGGTCAACGCGTTTGTCGCAGTGATCGCGTTCGGTATTCTGCTCAGCATGCACCATCCTGATCCGCACGTCATGGATCGCCCGATCACGCCCACCGAATGGATGGTGATCGCGATAGCGGTCGGTATCATTGGTGGATCATTATTCTACCTCTTTCTCGGGAGCGAGGAACACGAGGACCGGCTCCTCATCGCGCTCGGCGGAGCGGTCATCCTTGTGAGCGGAGCGGCGGCGTATTTGAGCCTGTCACCGCTGGTCGTCGGGCTCTTCTTCGGAATCATCCTCGTCAATACCGCAGCGAACCGCGAAGAGGTGACCGCTGTCCTGGAGAGCGTTGATCGCCCGCTGTACTTCGTTCTACTCGTAATTGGTGGCGCCACCTGGAGACCATCCACCGAACCGTGGGCGCTGGCGATCGTGGTTCTCTTTCTCGCGGCACGTGCGGCTGGCAAACTTGGCGGCGCGAGACTGGCGGCGCGCGCCAATGGCGCCTTACCCGTACTTGGAAACGATTGGGGGCAGGCGCTTTTAGGGCAGGGTGGGCTCGCGCTCGCTCTGGCGATCAACTACCAGTACCAGCAAGTTGCCATCGGCTCGGGACTTGTCTTCACCGCCGCGGTTGTCTCGGTGCTGCTTACGGACTTTCTATCGGCGAGGCTGATGCGCGCGGCTGTAGTGTCAGCCGAGCAGCAGAACGGCGTGAGCGAACCGCTTTCGAACGAGACACTTGTGGGAGAGGTGCCGTAGATGCGACGCGTCGTTATCCTGGCGTTGCTCTTCTCGAGTGTGCAGGTCGCGCTATGGCTCGGTCAGGCGGGACATGGTGCTGAGACGCTACTGGCGTTCGGTTTCCTCATCGTTGCGGCTTACACGATTGGCGAGCTCGCAAGCGCGGCGCGACTGCCGCGGATCGTTGGCTACATGGGCGCGGGTGTTCTGTTCGGCCCATCCGTGCTTGGGACTGTCTCCGCGCAAGCAGTCCGCGCGCTCACGCCGATCAGCTCGCTCGCGATCGCGCTGATCGCATTTCTGGCGGGGTCGGAGTTACGATGGAGTGAGGTGCGTGAGCGGGGAATCGCGATCCTCAAGATCATGAGCTCCGAGATGGCGCTCACATTCCTGTGCATGGTCGCATTGCTGGTGTCGTTACGCAACTTCGTCCCGTTCATGACCGGTCTGAGCTTGCCCGAGACCGCCGCTGTGGCCGCGCTCTTTGCGTCCATGGCGGTGGTGCACTCTCCGGCGGTAACGATGGCGCTGCTGACCGAGACCGGCGCGCGCGGGCCGGTTGCACGCTCCACCCTGGGTGTGGTGCTGATTTCGGACGTCGCGGTAATCGTTCTGTTCAGCACGTGCCTCACCATCGCGCGCAGCGTAGTGCCGCCCGCTTCGGGTGTTGGTGGTGTCACGGTGACGGCGATCGTTTGGGAGATCGCCGGATCGGTAGTAGTGGGAGCAGCTCTCGGTGGAGCGGTCGCGCTATACCTGCGTGCCGCGCGGCATGAGCTATTCCTGTTCGCGATTCTGGTTACGGTTTTTGGCGCGGAGATAGCGCGCCTGCTTCATGTCGAGACGCTACTCACGCTTTTAATTGCGGGCTTCGTCACCGAGAACGTATCGCGCAGCTCTGACGCGACGGCGCTGCGCCTGGCCATGGAACGGTCCGCGGCTCCCGTCTTCGTCGTATTCTTCGCGCTCGCCGGCGCAGAGATCGCGCTTGGAACACTTGTCTCGGTCTGGCCTCTCGTGATTCCCGTCGTTCTCGTCAGGGCGGGGGCGATACGTGGTGGCACGGCGCTCGGCGCACGTTGGGCCAAAGTATCGCCCGCCGAGGCACAGTACATGTGGATGGGACTTATCTCTCAGGCCGGTGTCGCCGTGGGACTGGCCGCAATTCTCGCTGATGTATATCCTGAAAGGGGTGGCAGCATCAGAGCGCTATTTCTCGCCACACTTGCCGTGAACCAGGTGGCCGGCCCGGTGTTGTTCCGGCGCGCGCTGGCACGCTCGAACGAACTGACCGGCGCAGATGAATCCCACGGCGCTGAGTCAATGGCCGCCGCGTCGCCGTAGCGGCGGCCGGTGATTGTCCTACTGTGCAGCGGCGGACTCGTGCTCGCTGCGCATTGCGCGCGTTACTTCCTGCAGCGCGCGGCGGAAGCGGCCGTCGGGGGAGCGCAGTCCGGTTTGCGAGTCGTAGTCGCCCGCTTCAGTAATTACAACTCCGACAATTGCCGGCTGTGCCGTAGCCCACGCCAGAATTCCGTGCAGTGCCATTGTCTGGCTCTGCTCGCCGTGCACAATCGGGTACCCGCCGGCCGAGTAGACCCAATTATCCTTGGGACGGTCCTGCATCCGCAGCCAGCGTTGCGCGATGCGCAGGTGCGTGTCCAGCGACGTCGCACCATCAAAGCCCGGCATGAGGGAGAACCCGGGCACGTCCACCGGCGATGTGCGCGCGGAAGCCCATGCGTACAGCGCGCTGTCGCGCGACCCGTAACTCGCAGCGGCGAGTCCGATTTTGATGTTGGGGTTCACATGGTGCGCGATTGCCGCCGCGCGCGTCACGTAGTCGATCCAGAAGCTCGGTGGCTGCGTTCCCAGCACGCGCGTCCCTTCACCGTAGGGCTCCAGCGCCGGTACGAAAATGTTCGGTCGCAGAGCGCGCGTGAGCCTGTTCACATCATCGAGCCGCTGGTCCACGTACGCGCTCTGTGATCGTCGCATCAGCGCGCGTGCATCGCGCGAATAGCCGAGCGTGACGATCAGGGCGGTGCTGTCGTCGCGCACGTTTTCGAGTACATGCGCGAGCGAGTCGAGCGCCTTGCCACGGGCGGCCTCCGGATCAACCACGATTGAGACCGCACCCACGTTCAGCGAATCTACCAACCCGAGGTCGTTGGCTATCGCGATCGGCGGTGGTGCTCCGCGCAGATCCGGAAAGACCTTCATCCCAAACTCGAAGTGGCCGTCGCGGCGCTCCGTCAGCACGTCTCCGTCGTACCGCTGGTAGCTGCCAATCGCTTCGGCCGCCGCGGGAAGCTCGACCAGCACAATCGCGGCGGCCAGCGTCACTCCCGCCGCCAGCAGAGTGCGTAGCGCGACCTTGAGACGAGAGCGCGGCGGTAGCGCGGGCGAGAACATCGGAACCAGTAGCCACGTGGCGTGCGATAGCACCGCGGATCCGCCAACGTGACCGAGCGCGTTGGTCTGCGCCGCCGAAAGTACCAGCGCGAAGTCGGGTGGCTCGAGTCCCCGCGACGCGGCGTAACGCGCGATCGCGACCAGCGCGATGATGGAGTCATATACCAGGACTGGAACGCCAACAATCGGCGTGACCAAGCCGCGCGCAAGTGCAACGATCGCATGAATGACGAACAGGACAGCGACAACGGGCCAGACCCACGCGACCGGCTGGATGGCGCGGCCGTATACGAACGACGCACCCGACACCGCAACGAGCAGTGCGGGAATGAGCAACAGCGCCCCAAACGCGGTAGCGCCGGCAAAGATCGGCGGCGCGCGGCGACTCTGGATGATGCGTCCCGCCGCCGCGATGTTCCAGACCACGATGAGAGCGGCGAGCCCGAGATACGCCGCGAGCACCGCGCGGTAAGAAATTGCCATCGCGCCGAAGCTAGAGCGCTATTCCCGTGCTGGCAACCCATGCGCTGGCAACCCATGCACGGGCCCGGTACAATTCGCCATGCGGAAGAGGGTCCGTTTGTGGAATGTTCCGAATGTGATATCGCTGTCTCGCGCGGGGCTCGCGGTCGCCTTTGTGCTGGTGCTCGACGACCGCAGCCGCGTTGTGCTGATCCTGATCGCAGCGGTCACCGACTTCCTCGACGGATTCATCGCCCGCCTTGCCAATCTCAGGAGTTCCGCCGGCGCACTTATCGATCCCATCTCGGATCGGATATTCGTACTCGCCGCCATTTCCACCTACTTGTTGGACGGGCACCTCACCACGGCGCAGTACTTCATCTTTATCTCCCGAGATCTGGCGACGGCGGTCGGCTTTGTCGTGGCGAGGATCGTTCCGTGGCTCAGGCCAGTCGTGTTCCGCGCGCGGCTACTGGGGAAGGCGGTCACGGTGTTGCAACTCACGGCGCTCGTCGCCGTGTTGGTCCACCCGGTAGCGACTCCGGGCCTGATCCTCGCGATCGGTATACTGTCTGCGATGTCAATTCTTGATTACACATGGGCGCTCTGGCGTGCCCGCACTCGATCATAGAGGCTCCCAACTGTTCATTGTGCTGATTCGCCGAGTGGTCATTGCGGCCGTAGTAGTCCTGTGTGCCGTTACGAACGGGGCCGGCGCGCAGACGCAACAGACGCAGCAAGCGCGGAAAACACAACAAGCCGCCCGTTACCCAGCCGTGATCGCTCGGCTCGATCTGATCAGCGACAACCCTACCGCGCTCCAGGCGGGGCTCGGCCTCATGCTCCCGCTGGACAGAGAGTTCAGCCTTGGCGGCACCATTGGCGCAGGAGCCAGCTCAGGCGGCTTTAGCGGGCGCGGTGATCTGTTCGGTCGATTCTCACTCGACCCGTACCACCAGAATGCATGGGAGCCGTACGTCGGCGGGGGTGTTACGGTCCGGGTCGATTCGGGGCCCGGGACCCGCGCGCGTGGCTACCTTCTAGGTTTTGTCGGGGCAAACGGACCGCGCGCCGGATTTGTCCTTCCCGGAGTCGAGCTTGGCCTGGGCGGCGGCGTGCGCATCGGGGTCACGCTCCGACGGGCAACGAAGTAGAATCGGGTAACGACCCGGCTCGGGCGGAAAACCAACCGATGACAAAACGGCGGCCATTCCGGCCGCCGTGCTCAGACTGCTTGTTTCGCTGTCTTGAGGGGCTGAGCGAAACGCTCGCCCTGTGTCCGCAATTGCGTTAACTCGAGCGCATTCAGCTCTGGGTAACGCTCTGTGAAATACGCGATGGTTGCATCGAACCACTCTTTCTGGTGGTCTGGCTCGGCGCCAATCACGCTGCAGCGCATGATGTGCTGGAACAACTCGTCGCGTGCCTCATCGACCGGCGCCTTTTGTGCTGCCGGCGCGGATGAGTGGGACTGAAATCTCGGGGAGGTGTGCTTCTTGGCCATTAATTCCGTGTAAGAAAAGTCGCAATTATCGTACCGTATAAGTTAACCAATTCGCGAATCATTTGTAGTGGTTACCACAGTGGTATTCGCGTCATTCAATGGGGATTCGTGCGGCGCGGACATGAACTCCAGCAGCAGTTGTGTCAGCCGCTCCGGAGCCTCTTCGGGAATGAGCCGAGCAACGCCGGGAACGCGGACTAGCCGAGCGTTGGGGAGGGTCTTGGCCAACCGCTCTGGGATGTCTCGGCTCAACCACTCGTCACGGTCACCGCGGACCACCAGAGTTGGTACGGTCACATCGCTGAGTGCCAGATCGTCGATGTCCGACCGACGTATCGCGGCACCAAGCGTGAGCAGGTGATTGACACCGTCATGCCCCGCGAACGGGGCCAGATAGCGCGCCAGCAGTCTGGTAGGCATGTGCTCCGCCGGCTTGGCCACGCTCCCCTCGAGGATGGCCTGGAGTAGCGCAGCCGCTCCCAGAACGCCACGTGTAACCTGGAAGGCGAACCTCGCTGTGCTCCGTTGCAGCGTGGCGATGTCGCGCGCGGGAAGCTCGTCAAACGCCGGTGTGTTGATGAGAACCAGCTTCTGTACGCGCTCCGGCCGCGTTGCGGCCAGCCTGAGTGCGACATCGCCACCCAGATCGTTACCCACAATCACCGCCCTGGCCACGCGGAGCGCTGTCATGGCCCCGTCCAAATACTCGGCCTGAGCCGCGATGCTCAGGTCGGCGTCCGGCGTCCGGTCGGATTCGCCGTGACCAAACAGGTCCACGGCGTAGGCCGTGTGACCCGCCTCGGCCAGCAGCGGAGCCACGTAGCGCCACAGGAATGTGCATGTGCCGAAGCCATGGAGCAGGACCACCGGCGTACCGCCATGGCCGTATCGCTCCACATGCATCGCGCCCGGACCCGCCGGAACACGCAGAACGTCAGCTTGCATCGCGAGGTAAATTCACGGAATGGCGAATAATAATCCTCCACGAAACGCAAGAAGCGCGTCAAAAACCGGGTCAGGACGCTCGACGACCAATTCGAGAGCGAATCCCAGCGGCGCTCGAACTGGTTTCTACGCCCTCCTGATCGCGATCGCCGTGATCGGCGCGGGTGTGATCTTCTATCTCATGACGAACCCGGCAACGGGCCAAGCTAATGGCCAGGGGAGCTCGCAATACGACTCACTCAAGGCCAACTATGCCAAGGCCGGGCCGCCCCAACCTTACGTTCTCGGCAACGCCACCGCGCCGGTTGTAATCGAGGAGTTCGCGGACTACGAGTGTCCCGTCTGCGGCAGTTACGCAGCCGTAACCGAGCCCGACGTGCGCAAGAACATTATCCAGCCAGGTCTGGCGTCCTACAAGTATTACGATTTCCCGCTGCCACAGCACAAGAACTCGCAAGCGGCATCCAACGCCGCCGCGTGCGCCGACGAGCAGGGTAAATTCTGGCCCATGCACGACCAGCTATTCGCCGGCCAGGATGCCTGGGGATTGCAGTCGGACGGGGGCACACAGGTCACCGACAATCCCAAGCCCATATTTCTGGGCTACGCCAAGGCCGTTGGACTGAACACTGACCAATGGGAAAAGTGTTTCGACGGTCGCAAGTACCAGGCACGTATAAACGCCAATACGGCCGAGGTCTTTCGCCGGAATCTGAACGAGACTCCCACCTTCTTCGTAAACGGGAAGATGATGCAACCCGGCTCAGTGTCTTACGACGCTCTTAAGAAGGCCGTGGACGCGGCTGCAGCGGCGCCAAAGCCGGCGTCGGCTCAGTGATGCCTTTCGCGGTGCGGCAGTAACGCGTCTGGACTGATTCAGTATGCGACGGATGGCGATCGCGGCACTCGCACTGATCGGTGCTTTTGTAGCGATGTATCTCACACTGTACAAGTTCGGCGCGATCGGTCACCTGGCCTGCGGCCTCGGGTCGTGCGAGCGCGTGAACACCAGCCGCTGGGCCACGTTCCTAGGTGCGCCAGTGGCGGCGTGGGGATTGGCCTTCTACGGCGTCACGTTTCTCGTGGCTATGGTCGGCACGTCGCCTGCCTGGAGCGAGAGGCGCGAGATATCGTTGGTGCTCACCGCGATGTCGGCGGTCGGAGTCGCGTTCTCCGCGTGGCTCACGTACCTGGAGTTATACGTGATCGGGGCGGTATGCCGCTACTGCGTCGTGTCGGCGGTGATTGTGACGCTAATCCTCCTGGTGAGCATCGCAGATTTGCGGTACTCAGCCGCCGCGAGGTATAGGCTCACCAAACCCGAATAATGCCGTAACCGTCAAAGATCTCTTCATTGCTGACCAGTGCCATGTGCTCGGCCTGTGCCTGCGCGATCAACATTCTACCAAACGGATCCCGGTGAGGGCCTGGAAGCGATCCGGCGCGCTGCCCGTGGCCAATTGTAACGTCGAGAGCGGAAAATCCCTGCGCGACAGGACCGCGATCACTGGTCCCACGCGTCGAGTTCTTCGACGGGAAGCGGATCGAAGAATGTATCGGGAATCTCAAACTGGCCGCGCAACGAGCCGAAGATACGCTCTGGTTTTATGGCCCCTTCCACTGGCACCAGGCGCACAACTGGAACGATACCGCGGGCGATGATGATCTCTTCGCTGCGGCATGCACGCTCGATGAGCTTGGAAAGGTTGGTTTTGGGCGCCATTGCCAACCGGTTGCCAACGTTCCCGGACTACGCCCGTCGCACCGACCGATGCCTTGCAGCCGCGTCGTCCAGGCGCACGCGTGGGGTGGTCTCCATGTCTTCCTCGCCCTCTTCACGCGCCCGGCGGCGGAACGGCACAAGGTCGCGGCCAAGCGTGACAAGTGCGCGCGTGGCGACGGCGCTCGCCAGTGGCTCGGGGATGGCCATGACGCGGATATAGGTGTCGATTGCGCGGTCGAAGGAGAGGTCTTCGGCCAACGTGTCGACGAACATCAGCGCGTTGTCTACGTGAGCGCGGATGATTGTCTCGTCTGCGCGCGCCTCTGCCAGGCGCAGCCGGCGTTCGGCGTTGGGGTGGAGCTTGCGCCCGAAAATCGATTCGGGAAATAACGAGCGAAAGATCATGATTCCATGGACTCGTACTGCTCCTTGAGACCCGCCACCACTGTCGGGTCGGCTAACGTGGTCGTGTCGCCCAGTGTGCGTCCCTCTGCAATATCACGCAATAAACGGCGCATGATCTTTCCTGATCTGGTTTTTGGCAGGTCGGCGGTGAATATGATGTCGTCCGGCCGAGCGATTGCACCGATCTTATCGGCCACAAATTGCTTCAGCTCGGCCGCCAACTCGGGGGATGTCTCGCGATCAGACCTGACCGTGACGAAGGCCGAAAGTGCCTGACCTTTTAGCTCGTGCGCCTTGCCGACCACGGCGGCCTCGGCAACGGCCGGGTGCTCAACCAGCGCCGACTCGACCTCCATCGTCCCGATCCGGTGTCCAGCGACGTTCAACACGTCATCGACGCGGCCCAGGATCCAGAAGTAACCATCCTCGTCGCGCTTGGCCCCATCCCCCGGGAAGTAGATGTCCAGCCGGCCGGGCCACTTGGAAAAGTAGGTTTCCTGATACCGCTGATCATCACCCCAGATCGTGCGCAGCATGGACGGGATGGGACGCATGAGGGCCAGAAAACCGCCGCCGACCAGAATTGGATTTCCGGCTGAATCGAGTAGGTCGGCACTGCATCCAGGAAGTGCAAACGTGGCACTCCCCGGTTTGGTCGGCACAATTCCCGGGAGCGGCGAGATGACAATCGCGCCCGTTTCCGTCTGCCACCATGTGTCGACCACCGGGCAGCGCGAGTGGCCGATGTGTTCCCGGTACCACATCCACGCCTCCGGGTTGATCGGCTCGCCCACCGAGCCCAGCAGCCTGAGCGAGGAGAGATCGGGCTTCGCCGGATACTGATCGCCCCACTGCAGGAACGCGCGGATGGCGGTCGGCGCGGTGTACAGGATCGTGATCCGGTGCTTCTCGATGAGGTCCCAGAACCGGTCCTTCTCCGGCCAATCCGGCGCGCCCGCGTACATGAAACAGGTAGCGCCGTTGGCCAGCGGGCCGTACACCACATACGAGTGCCCCGTAACCCAACCCACGTCGGCCGTGCACCAGAATATGTCATTGTCTTTGAGATCGAAGACCATGCGCGAAGTGCTGGCCACGCCGGTGAGGTAGCCGCAGGTGGTGTGGACGATCCCCTTGGGATTGCCCGTCGTTCCCGAAGTGTACAGGATGTACAGGATGTCTTCCGCATCCATGGCCACCGGATCGCATCCTTCTTCCGCACGCTCCATCAACTCGTGCCACCAGTGGTCGCGCGAGTCCTGCATGAAGCACTTTATATCCTGTTCATCCTCTCCGTTCTGTGTCGCGCCCGCGGTGACGCCCTTCCGCCGCACGACCACGACGTGCTGGATGGACGGCGTTTCAGCAACCGCGCGATCCGCGTTCGCCTTGAGCGGCACGATATTACCGCGCCGGTAACCGCCGTCGGCCGTGATGAGCAGCTTGGCTTCCGCGTCGATGATGCGGTCACGCAATGATTCCGGCGCGAAGCCACCGAACACCACCGAATGGATCGCGCCAATGCGCGCACACGCGAGCATCGCGATTGCGGCCTCCGGGATGAGCGGCAGGTAGATCGCGACTCGGTCGCCCTTTGTCACTCCAAATGAAGTGAGGACGTTGGCGAACTTTGTGATCTCGGTGTACAGATCACCGTAGGTCAGAGTGCGCGAGTCGCCCGGCTCGCCCTCCCAGATCAGCGCGGCCTTGTCGCGCCTGGCCCCCAGTGCATGGCGATCCACGCAGTTTACCGAGGCATTGAGCTTTCCGCCGACGAACCACTTTACATGCGGCGGTGTCCACTCCATCACCTGATTCCACGGCTGCATCCACTCCAGTCGCCCAGCCTCCTCAGCCCAGAAGGCCTCGGGATTGGCAGCGGCGTCGGTGTAGATCGCGGGATCGCTGATCACTCCGTGCTCCGCGAAGTCCGGCGGCGGAGGAAACGTCCGATGTTCCTGAAGAAGGGCGTCTATCTCGGTCATGGCATTGAAGATACCATTCTATTCTGTGCTCGGTTGCGAGCAGTTGCGGCAACCCGCTGGCTCGCCGACGGTGTCATATTATCGCGGCCGATCGTGGCGCAGGTCTCACCAAGTGCATCCCTGATCAAGATGACAGTCTCGACCCTCACGCCAGCAATGGCGCCGACGCGCACCGCATCACGCGCGATCGAAGTGCCGTGGTTACTCGGGGCTACGCTTTTTTCCTCGCTGTGCATCGTCGTCGGCCTGATCTGGGACATTTCATGGCACCGGTCGGTAGGCCGAGACACCTTCTGGACGTATCCGCACGTTCTGGAGCAGATCGCGGCGATCGTTACCGGACTGGGCTGCGGCTTCGTTGTCCTGCGTACCAGCTTCGCCGGCTCGGCCGCCGATCGCGAATCGTCGGTCGGGTACTGGCATTATTTCCGTGGGCCGCTCGGGGCCTGGATCTGCATCTGGGGCACCATCGCGATGATCGCTTCGGCCCCCTTTGACGACTGGTGGCACAACGCGTACGGACTGGATGTGAAGATCATCTCGCCGCCGCACATGGTGCTAGCGAGCGGAATGATAGCCATTCAGATCGGTGCGCTGGTGCTTGCTGCCGTCGCGCAGAATCGTGCGGTCGGCAACGACGCTCGCAAATACGATCGGGTCTTCACACTTGGCGGCGGCATCCTGATCGAGATGCTCGCGACCATCATCACGGAAGACGCATCGCGTCCGAACCAGATGCATCGCCCCGCTTTTTACATCGCGACGGCAATCGCGCTGACTGTGGCGATGGCGGCGATCTCACGTGGCGGCCGCGGTCGGTGGCCGGCGACGCGTGCGGCACTGGTGGCGATGGCGATTCAGACAGTGATGGCGTGGCTGCTCCCGCTCTTTCCAGCGACACCGATGCTCGCGCCTATCTACAATCCCATCACCCACATGGTGCCACCGGCGTTTCCGCTGCTACTCGTCTTTCCGGCGATGACGATCGACTCGTTGGTCAGGGGTGTGAAGGGGCTGAGTATCATGCAGCGCGCCATTCCGGTCGGTGTCGGAACCGTGCTCACCTTCCTGGTGACGCACTGGTTCTGGGCCGAGCTGTTGCTGAAAACTCAGCTCCGGTACGCCCCGATCTTTGGGTTGACGCAGTGGGACTACAATACCACCGTCGGCCCATGGATCTTTGAGTTCTGGGGCGTCCCGAAGACGGCCTCGGGCGCGTTCAACGCGGCGGCGATGGCGGCCGGAATCGCCCAGGCGATGGTATACGCCACCATCTCCGGCATGCTGGGTCTGTGGCTCGGGCGCGGGCTGTCACGGGTGCGCCGCTGATGCATGGTCATATGAGCCGTTACGTGCACGTGGGCCGGCTCGCGTCACTGGCCGCGCTCCTCGTGTTCGGTACGGCGCACGTGGGCAGTCCCGACGCGTGGATGGAAGCGAACGCTGGACCGTATCATGTAATCGTAAACGTGCAGGTGCCCGGCGTTGTGCCGGGTATCGCCAACGTCTACGTGCGCACGCCGGACACTGACGTGTCACGCGTATCGGCACTCGTGAACTTTTACGAAACCGGGGGCAATGCTCCGCCACCCGACATCGCGGAGCCTGTCGCGGGCGACAGGGGACTGTATCACGCAAGATTGTGGGTGATGCAGAGCGGGTCCAATGCGGTGCAGGTATTCGTACGAGGAGCGCGTGGTGAAGGGAGGCTGATTGTGCCGGTGCCGGTGGTTGCCTCGCAGCGGCTTACCTTTGGCGGTCCGCTCAAGGCGCTCATGATCTTCGTGCTGGCGTTGCTTTTCCTGGGCATGGTCTCGATCGTCGGTGCCGCGTGGCGCGAAGGGACGCTCCCACCGGGCGAGACGCCGGACCCGAGTCGTCGCCGTCGCGCGCGGCGCGCGAGTGTTGTCGAGGCGCTGGTGCTCATGGTTGTCATCCTCGGCGGTTGGAAATGGTGGAGCAGTGAAGACGATTCTTTTCGCCGCAACCTGTACAAGCCCATGGACTCGGCAGCGTCGATCGATGTGGCTCGTACCGGTGCGGTCGTAAGCCTCGCCATCACCGACTCCACGTGGGTGCACCGCGACGCGATCCGGCGAGAAGCGAAACTGGCGGGGCGAGCGGCGAGCGTCAGTACTCCGTTCATTCCCGATCATGGGAAGCTCATGCACATGTTCATGGTGCGCGAGGGCGACATGTCAGCGTTCGCGCACCTGCATCCGCTCACCAGCGACTCTGTGCACTTCGTCGCGCGATTGCCGCAATTGCCTCCGGGTAGGTATCGCGTGTATGGCGACGTCACGCGTGAAAGCGGCTTCGCCCCCACGCTCGTGTCCAGTGTGACGATCCCGCTCGGCCTTGCCACGGCCACAACACCGAGCGCGGACCGTGACGACTCCTGGGCCGCAGCGGGCAGCACGGGTGATGTCTTCCGGCTCAGCGACGGCTCCACCATGCGCTGGATTCATCCAACGGGGCCCATCGTGGCGGGGCGGCCGGCGCCGCTGCAGTTTGAGGTGTTGACCGGTGACGCGAAGCCGGCCATGCTCGAGCCGTATATGGGGATGTCGGCGCACGCGGTGGTGAATCGCGCCGACGGAGCGGTGTTCGTGCATCTGCACCCCAGCGGAACGCAATCCATGGCCGCGCAGCAAGCGTTGAGCATGCGCACGGCGGCCGATACCGTGCCGGGCACGCTGGCCAGGCGCATCAACGCGGGAGATATGGGTCTCAATACGGGTGGCGATATGAACGGGATGGTCAACGCAGCAATGCCGTCCAACGGAATCGTCAGCTTTCCGTATGCGTTCCCTCGCCCGGGTAGCTATCGCGTGTGGGTGCAGGTACGCCGTTCCGGAAGGGTACTCACCGGAGTGTTTGACATGGTCGCGACCGGCGTGACGGCCTGACGCAGAATCAGCCGAATTCGTTCGGGCGAGTTTGTTCCGGTAGTCGCAACCGTCGACTCGTAAAGCTCGTTAGATTGCTCAGGGTACCCATACCACGAACGGCTCATCCGAGATGACCACTCCCAGCTACACTCAGCCCACCGATAGTCCTGCTGGCA
>JBPCNJ010000043.1:0-8990 GCA_051001375.1 Gemmatimonadaceae bacterium | reverse complement strand
TACCGGGTGCCAGCACCGGGCTAAGTCGGGATCGTATACCGCCTCGACACGGATGCTATTGTCATCGCCGATGTATTTCAAAAACCACGCGGCAGACACCCGATCGGGTCATCACCGACTGTAAGCGCCGGCTTCGCCTGTACGATTCACTGTGACGACTGTGACGACTGTGACGGAGGACTGATCCATGGAGACCGGGAAGCGGAAGCGGCTCGAAGCCGCCGGCCGGCGGGTAGGAGAGGCGGGTGACTTCCTCGACCTGTCGCCCGAGGAGACCGCGCTCGTTGACATGCGCGTCGCTCTGAGCACACAACTACGGGCGCACCGGGTTCGTGCGCGACTCACGCAAGCTGATCTCGCTCGAAGGCTAAGCTCGAGCCAATCGCGTGTCGCCAAGCTAGATGCGGCCGATCCGAGTGGTTCGCTCGATCTGCTCATTCGCGCCCTCCTCGCCGTCGGCGCCACTCGGCACGAGGTCGCCCGGGCGTTGGCCAAGCGCGTAGCGTGGGCTCCCATCGCCCACACCTGTGTCGCTGGGGCGCGACGGCGGCGATACCTGCCGAGCTACACAGGTGCTATGCAATCGCGCTACATGTAGCTACTTTGCTATCATGTAGCTATATTGCTATCATGATATCCACCGGCATTCGCGACCTCAAGAACAACCTCAGCCGCTACATCCGCCAGGTCGAGGCGGGCGAGCGGATCATGATCACCGATCATGGGCGAGTCGTCGCACAGCTCGCGCCGCCGGAAGGAGTCGCCAGGCCGATGCGGTACGATGAACTAGTCGCGGCCGGGGTAATTCGCCCTCCGAAAGTGAGCGGACTTCCTCTTGGCGACATACTCAGGGCGGCCAATATCTGCCTTCCGCCCGGAACCGCGGCTGCGCTCATTGACGAGGACCGTGGCGAGGTGTGAGGGAAAGCAACGGCGAACTGGGGAGAAACGGGCGCCCTCCTGTCGTGTATATCGAGTCGAGCGCTCTAGTTGCGGCGCTGATGGAGAAGGACCCCGCGGCGCTCGCCGCGCTCGGGGAGCCCGCCCGCTGGGTAACATCGGCTCTGACGTTCGCTGAGTCGTATCGCGCCGTCATCCGTGCACGCGTTGCTAACAGGCTGACGGATGCTCAGGAGCGAGATGCCTTGCAGGCACTCCGTAGCTTCGAACCGGGCTGCGCAACGATCAGTATCACAGACGCCGTGCTTGACCGTGTCCGACGCCCGTTTCCGGTTGAGCCCATCCGAGCCCTCGATGCGATCCATGTAGCGACTGCCGAACTCGTGGACGCAGCGCCGCAATTGGTTACTGTACTAACCCGCAACACGCGGGTGCGCGACAACGCACGCGCGCTCGGTCACCCGGTTATCTAAAGCTGGTTATCAGCCGCGATTACACATCCGGCGACGCAAAGAACGACATCCCGCGCACGTTCTCGTCAACGCGCAGCGGCCGATGTACCGACGGAAACGCGCGCGCCTGACACGTCGCCCGGTCGCACAGCCGGCACGTGATGCCGATCGGCACGGCCACAGTGGGATTGGTCAGATCGATGCCGTCGGCATACACCAGCCTGTTGGCGCTCGCGACGTCGCAGCCGATCCCAACCGAGTACAGGACCGTGGGCGCGTGATACGCTCCCGTGCGCCGTCGCACAGTGCGCGCGACGGCGAACACCGTCGAGCCGTCCAACTGTCTCGACACCTGCGCCCGCACGACGCCCGGTTGTAAAAATGCGGCATGCACGTTCCACAGCGCGCAGAGACCGCTGAAACGCGGAAACCTGATCCCCGCCGCGCTGAACTTCTTGGAGATGTTCCCCGCCATGTCCACGCGAACGAAGTAAAACTGAACACCCTCCATTCCGGGTCGCCGCAGTGTTGTCAATCGGTGACACGTCTGCTCGAAGCCCGCACCAAAACGCTGGCCCAACAACTCGATGTCGTACCGCGCATCCTCCGCGGCACGAAGAAACGGGACGTACGGCATCAGCACCGCGCCCGCGAAATACCCAGCCAGAGCGACTCTGCCAAGTGTACGCGCATCATCCGAGGTGAGCTGCGGGTCATCCACGATGCGGCCGATGGAATCGCGGCACTGCAACAGTCCGATCTGCGCGGCGAGCTGAAAGTTGCGCGAGCTGCCATGCAGCACGTTGGACAGAACAAGCTCGCGACGCCTCGGGTCGAAGCGACGCACGGCACCCTGCATCTGCGCGACTGGGAGCACCCTGACCGTAACGCCGTGCACCCGCTCCATGTGACGCACCAGTCCGGTGTACATGTCATCGACGCGTAGCTCCGCGTCATTCCAAAGAGCTTCAGCGGCCAGCTCCATGTCCGGGAAGTGGTTCCCGTGACGATGCAGTAGATCCGAAACCTGTTCGGACGAGAGCCGTGTGCGCTCCGAGCTGTCCAGCGCGTCTTCATCATCCAGCACTCGCTGCGCCAGTACCTCGGCGGAAACGCGCGCATGGGTGTAAGCCTGGTGCAACCGCATTACTGCACGCGCGACGTCGGCGTTGTGCGCCACGAACTCCGCTACGTCTCGCCCCGTGAGCGGATGGTCCTCGAATACCACGTCGCCGAATACCTCAGTCAGGTCGGCGACCAGATGGGCCTCGCTGTCGCCGCCAAAGGACCGCAGGTCGATCTCTAAGCAATGCGCCAGCTTCAGCAGGAGCTCTGTCGTCAGCGGCCGACGGTCGTTCTCGAGCAAGTTGAGGTAGCTCGCCGACACTCCAATCCGAGTGGCAAGCATCGCCTGCGTCAGCCCCGCATTCTGCCGCAACGCCCGGATCTTCTTGCCGTACCGCCGCTCAAGCATCCATGTACCGTTTGGATGAGGATGTGACAAACATTACAACGTGACCGGATCATTGTAAATGAGTCCCTTCGATATAACTCTTTTAGTGTCAATGAGTTATTGCATACCAGCCGCCTTTCAGCGTACGTTACAACGTCAACCACTAAGCACTTTTAACAATGACGACCACTTCCGCCAGTATCGACAGCTCGCCGGCCGACGCCACGCAACCCGGCACGCCCACGGCCGCACTGACCGGCGGTTTCGCCGAGGTGCTGACGCCCGCGGCACTCGAGTTTGTTGGCCAGCTCGCGAGGGAGTTTACGCCGCGAATCGACGATCTGTTAACCGCCCGGTTCGTTCGGCGCGGTGCCTGGGCCGAGGGCGAGCCGCTTGGCTTCCGCGCCGACACCGTTGACATCCGCGAGGGTGACTGGCGCATCGATCCGATACCGCCCCAGCTGGCACGTCGCGTGGTCGAGATCACCGGTCCCACGGACCGGAAGATGATCATCAACGCGCTCAATTCGGGCGCCGACACGTTCATGGCTGACCTGGAGGACTCCACCTCGCCCACCTGGGAGAACATCGTCCAGGGCCAGATCAACCTGCGCGACGCCGTCCGCGGTACGATCAGTTACACCGATCCTGACAGCGGCAAGGCGTACCGGTTATCGGATAAGCTGGCGGTGCTGCTGGTGCGTCCGCGCGGACTGCACCTGCCGGAATCGCACGTTACGATGGATGGTCGTGCTGTTCCCGGCGCGCTGTTTGACGCCGGCATGTATCTGTTTCACAATGCGCACGCCCTGCTCGAGCGCGGCAGCGGTCCGTATTTCTACCTGCCCAAACTGGAGTCGGCGGAAGAAGCGGCGCTGTGGAACGATGTCTTCACCAGAGCGGAGAGCGTGCTCGGCATCCCCGTCGGGACGATCAAGGCGACGGTGTTGATAGAGACGTTGCCGGCCGCGTTCCAGATGGACGAGATCCTTTTCGCGTTGCGCGAGCATGCCGCCGGTCTCAACTGCGGCAGATGGGACTACATCTTCAGCTTCATCAAGACGCGGCGCGACGATCCCGGCGCGGTACTCCCGGATCGCTCTCAGGTCACGATGATCCAGCCGAACATGCGCGCGTACACCCAGCTTGCCGTTCGCACCTGTCACCGCCGCGGTGCCCACGCGATTGGCGGGATGGCCGCGCAGATTCCGATCAAGGGTGATCCCGAGGCGAACGCGATCGCGATGGAGCGCGTGCGCGCCGACAAGCTGCGCGAGGTTACGGACGGGCACGATGGAACCTGGGTCGCGCATCCGGCGCTCGTCGCGGTTGCGCGGGACGCGTTCGCCGAGAATATGACGGGTGATAATCAGCTCGATCGATTGCGCGAGGACGTAAATGTCACTGCTGCCGATCTGTTACAAGTGCCACAAGGCACTCGCACCGAGAGCGGTCTCCGGCTCAACGTGCGCGTTGGGATCCGCTATTTGGAAGCGTGGCTACGCGGCACAGGCGCAGTGCCGCTGTATCATCTCATGGAAGACGCGGCCACCGCGGAGATATCTCGCACGCAAGTGTGGCAGTGGATTCACGACCGTGCCACACTCGACGACGGGACCGTCGTGACGCGTGAGCTTGTAGAGCGTGTGATCGACGATGAGATGACACGCATCAGCAACGAGGTGGGCCAGGCACAATTCGCAACCGGCCGTTTCACCGAGGCACGCGATCTATTCGCGCGGCTCGCGACTGCCGACCAGCTGGAAGAATTTCTCACTCTCGCCGCATATCCATTGTTGGCGGGATAGCTGTACCGCACCACAACGTCCATCACAGCACCTTCACGCTTCATCCAGAGGATTACTTCGATGACTACCGCGACCATGCCCGAGATCACGTCCGCTTTCACCGAGCCGACTGAGGGCGCACAGACCGAGAGCGCACAGAGCGACAGATGGAAGGGCGTCGTGCGCCCGTATACTCCGGAAGCTGTAGATCGGCTGCGCTGCTCGATTCCCATTCGGAACACGTTGGCGGAAGTCGGCGCGAAGCGACTGTGGGAGTTGTTGACGTCGCGTGATTACGTCGCCGCGTTGGGCGCACTCACCGGCAATCAGGCGGTACAGCAGGTGCGCTCAGGACTGGAGGCGATCTATCTGAGCGGATGGCAGGTCGCAGCCGACGCCAATCTGTCCGGCAACACGTACCCGGATCAGAGTCTGTATCCAGCCAACAGTGTGCCGCAGGTCGTGCGCCGCATTAATCAGGCGCTGCGCCGCGCCGATGAGATCGAGCAGTCCGAAGGACGCGGTGGCGATCACTACTGGTTCGCACCGATCATTGCCGATGCTGAGGCCGGCTTTGGCGGCCCGCTCAACGCATTCGAGTTGATGAAGTCAATGATCGAAGCCGGCGCTGCTGGCGTTCACTTCGAGGACCAGCTCTCATCCGAGAAGAAGTGCGGACATCTTGGCGGCAAGGTGCTCATCCCGACCTCGCAGTTCATTCGCACTCTGGTGGCCGCGCGCCTCGCAGCCGACGTCCTCGACGTGTCCACGTTGATCGTCGCCCGCACCGACGCCGATAGTGCACGACTGCTGACAAGCGATATCGATCCGGCCGATCACCCCTGCATCACCGGCGAGCGGACACCCGAAGGTTTCTTCCGCATCACCGGGGGCCTTGATTGCGCAATCGCGCGTGGGCTCGCCTACGCGCCGTACGCCGACCTGATATGGTGCGAAACATCCACACCAGACCTGGACGATGCCAGGAAGTTCGCTGAGGCGATCCACGCGCAATTCCCGGACAAGATGCTGGCGTATAACTGCTCCCCGTCATTCAACTGGGGCCGCAAGCTTGACGCCGCAACGATCGCCAAGTTCCAGCGCGAGCTCGGCGCGATGGGCTACAAGTTCCAGTTTGTGACGCTGGCCGGGTTCCACGCGCTCAACTACGGCATGTTCGAGCTGGCGCGCAACTACCGCGAGCGCGGAATGACGGCGTACGCGGAGCTACAGGCAGCGGAGTTCGCGGCCGAAGCGCACGGATATACGGCAACGCGGCACCAGCGCGAAGTCGGCACCGGCTACTTCGATGGAGTGATGCAAGTGATCAGCAGCGGGAATAGCTCCACGGGCGCGCTAACAACCTCGACCGAAGCGGCGCAGTTCTAATCGCGATAATCTGAGCGGTTGTTCAAAGCCGTATCAGGAGCTCGAGTGCCCGGTAATCGCCGGGCGCTCGAGCTCTGTCACATAGCGCCTGGCGGAATCGGCGACCGCGCGCTTCGCTCCCTCGTCGATATGTCGGTCCCACCACGCGCCATACAGCCGATCGAAAGCGAACGGCTCCAGCGCGGCGGTGATGCCGGAAATACGCGATGCGCTGAGTGGGATGAGATTGGGATAGCTTCGCATGAAGCTGACGTACCCGCGATCCATTACGACCTGTACGGTGTCGCCGGTCAGGAGCGCGCCGCGTTTCTCGGCCCCATCCTTCCAATGCAGAACTGTTCCTCCCTCGAAGTGCCCACCACAGCGCACGAGCGTCAGTCCATTTGCGCCGATGTCTCCGAGCGAGTGGGTATCGCCCTCCCAGAATCGCAGCACCGGATCGGGACGCATCACCCATTCGCGATCATCGGCATGCAGGTAGACGTTGCACCCAAACGCGTGCGCCCACTCCACCATGGTTGTGTAGTAGTGCGGATGTGAGATAGCGATCGCGGCGAGGCCGCCGAACGCGGCGACGACGTCCATGGTCGCGTCGTCCAGAAGCGCAATGCAGTCCCACAGGACATTTCCAGACGGAGAGCGAAGCAGCAGTGCGCGCTGACCGATGGCGAAATCGGGTACTGTTCCAACTCCGTAGAGGCCCGGCTCCAGCCGCTGAATCGCGTTCCGGTGCCGGTGACGGAGTGCATCGAGCGTGGTCCAGCGCTGGCCTTCTTTGCCGATGAATTGTCGCTCATCCATGCACACGGTGCACGATGCTGGCGCCGAGTCCGATTCAGCGAACTGCGTGCCGCAGGTACTACAGATGAAGTGAGCCATTGATTGAAGGCAAGAATTGGGTGAATGTATGGATGGCTCGCAACGCTGAGTTATAAGCGCGAGCATCTGGAACCTCCCGGTGCCGAGTAGAGCGGTGCCGAGTAGACGTTGCAAGCGCATGCCGCTATGTATACGATGTATGCGAAAACTCTCCAGCGGTACTCCCTCATTGGTCCCGAAACGC
This sequence comes from Gemmatimonadaceae bacterium, assembly GCA_051001375.1. Lineage (GTDB taxonomy): Bacteria > Gemmatimonadota > Gemmatimonadetes > Gemmatimonadales > Gemmatimonadaceae > Fen-1247. The sequence continues at coordinate 1,946 of JBPCNJ010000043.1, read as the reverse complement.
AAGCGTGATTGGCCACCGGGGTTCTTCGATTCCTTGCCAACCCTCGGCGACGATTTCCATGTGCCCGAGCGTGAGAGCCCGAGTCCAGCCGACGACGCTCGCATCGAGGCGATCATCAGCATTTGGCTGACGGCATAGCGGCCGTGGCAGTCCATAATGGCAGTGCCAGCAACGGTCCTACTGGCGCGATAATCAAGATTCTGGGCGCGATCAGCTTTTGTCATCTGCTCAACGACATGATGCAATCGCTCCTGCCCGCCATTTACCCGATGCTGAAGACGAACTTCAGGCTCGACTTCGGGCAGATCGGCCTCATCACGCTTACCTACCAGATGACCGCGTCACTGTTGCAGCCGCTGGTAGGTCTGTACACCGATCGTCATCCGCAACCGTACTCTTTGGTTGGTGGCATGAGTTTCACGCTGGTCGGTTTGCTGCTGCTATCAATTGCGGGCAGCTTCCCAATCCTGCTCCTGGCCGCAGCACTTGTTGGCGTAGGATCTTCGGTGTTTCACCCGGAGTCTTCCCGTGTCGCACGAATGGCCTCTGGTGGAAGGCATGGCTTCGCGCAATCGCTGTTTCAGGTCGGCGGGAACTTTGGCTCGTCGCTCGGTCCACTGCTCGCGGCGTTTATCGTATTGCCCTTCGGGCAGTCGAGTATTGCGTGGTTCTCACTCGCGGCGCTGCTCGGAATCGTGTTCCTGTGGAATGTGGGTGGCTGGTACAGGACGCATCAGTCGATCACCACAACGGCACCACAAGGGGCCGGTGACACTCACGTGCCCCTCTCACGCACACAGGTGCGCACAGCGCTCGCGATTCTGATGGCGCTCATCTTCTCGAAATACTTCTATCTCGCGAGTCTGACCAGTTACTACGCATTCTATCTGATAGCCAAGTTTCACCTGTCAGTGCAGAGCGCCCAAATTCATCTGTTCGTCTTCCTCGGCGCGGTCGCGGCAGGCACCATCATTGGTGGTCCCATCGGCGATCGAATCGGCCGAAAATACGTCATCTGGTGGTCCATCCTGGGAGTACTCCCATTTACGCTGGCACTCCCATACGCCAATCTGGTCTGGACCGAGATATTGAGCGTTGTGATCGGCGTTGTCATCGCCTCAGCATTTTCGGCAATCCTGGTCTATGCACAGGAGCTGGTGCCGGGAAAGGTGGGGATGATCTCCGGCCTTTTCTTCGGCTTCGCCTTTGGTGTGGGCGGCATTGGTGCCGCATTACTGGGATGGCTCGCCGATCGAACCAACATCAACTTCGTCTTTCAGGTCTGCTCGTTTCTTCCGGCGCTGGGTTTGCTTACTGGCCTGTTGCCTAACATGAAGACAGCCGAACAGCGTAACGCGGAAGCCAGTGGGGAACGTGGCAGCATACTCGTTCCCATTCAAGGCGCCGACTGAGAGCGCCTCTCGCCGTACTCAAAAGATGGAAAACAGCTATGGACCCAATGCAGACACCTGACAAGCTGATCTCGTACGACGCCTGGGGAAATCTCGAAGCCGCTCGCTCAACGCAGCAGCTGCCGACTATACCGGAGCGAGCTCGCAAGCTGATTGCGCACATCATCGGCGCCGAATGGAACTGGCTCGCGCGAATAAAGCACGAGAAATCCAACATTGCTATCTGGCCCGATATCGATCCAGCCGAATGGGAGCAGCACCTTTCCGATCTGCACGCAACATGGCGGACATACCTCACGGCAGCCGGCGAAGATGGGATGACGCGTTCGGTTCGATACACCAACAGTAAGGGCGAGCCGTTCTCGAACACGGTATCGGACATAGTCATGCACGTCGTGCTGCACTCCGCCTGACGTGAACCCCGGAAGCTGATCCAAAAGTTATGTTGGTCCTCGAGGAGGACCGATGCGGAAGAGCCGATTCACGACGGAGCAGATTGTCGCTGTGCTGCACGAGCACGAAGCTGGTGGAAAG
>JBPCNJ010000042.1:0-8678 GCA_051001375.1 Gemmatimonadaceae bacterium | reverse complement strand
CCGGGGGAGCATGTTCTTTTATGCCATTGTGGTGGTTTTCTTTTTCAAGTGGGCCGTGCGCGGCGAAGATCATCGCTCCGCGTCGCAGGTGGACTGGGTGCGCGCGACCGTTTAGGGGCGTCCGGCGGTCGCCCCTACACGTTTGAAAGCTGGCTCTTGACATACATTTGAGGGCCTTCATTATTAGGATGGGTGCGGGTTTTCCCGCATCGAACAAACCGACGTATAAGTCGCTCATATCCAACGTACCGAGCCGTCGAACAAGATGCCGAAAAAGCCGCAGCTACATCTGAGCCGCCGAGAGAGTCAGGCGATGGACGTGATCTACCATCTCGGCGAGGCGAGTGCCGCAGAGGTACTGGAGCGGGTGGACGATCCACCAAGCTATTCGGCCATCCGCTCCACGCTCAACGTTCTGGAAGAAAAGGGACTGGTCAGGCACAAGATGGATGGGCAGCGCTACGTCTATTACTCTGCGTTCCCTCGTGAGAAGACATCGCGCGCCGCGCTCGCGCGGCTGCTCGACACCTTCTTTGGCGGCTCGCCGGAACGCGCCATGGCTGCCCTGCTCGACATGTCGTCCTCTGTGACATCCCCGGAAGAACGGGCGCGCCTGTCACGCATGATCACCGAAGCCAAGCAGGAGGGACGGTAGCCATGACGCTTTCACCTTACGTTCTGGTCGATGCCGCGCTCAAGGGGGCGCTACTCCTGAGTCTGGCTACAGTCATCACGGCGCTGATGTCACGACGCTCCGCTGCTGCTCGACACGTCGTCTGGGCATTTGCACTCGCCGGCACGCTCGCGGTTCCTTTGATATCAGCCGTACTTCCGGCCTGGAATGTCACGATTCCGGAGAGGCTCGCCTCGTGGCAGACTGCGAGATCAGCGATTGCTACGTCTGCGCCGATGGTAGCGGTGCAACAGAGCCCATCATTGAGCGCAGTCGTGCATCCTGCGGGGGAGCGGGACCTTGCCAGGACTCAGCCGGCGCTACTCCCCAGCGCGGTCGCGGATGTAGCCGGAACCACCGAGCCGCGTGCCGAGCGAACTGTGAGATCGCAGTCAGTCACCCCACAGAGCGCGTGGCAACAGGCGCTGGCATACGCATCGTTGCCACAAACCATACTGTTAGTGTGGCTCGGAGGAATGGTTCTCGTTACCGCACGCGTGCTCGTAGGATACCTATTCGCCCGTCGCGTACTGAGTGACGCGCGTGTTCTCACCGACGACCGGTGGACGGCTCTCTTCAGCCGCACGAAGGCACAGACGTCGCTTCGCCGCCACGTCGTGTTGCTCCGCTCGGAGCGCGTGACCACTCCGGCAGCGTGGGGCGTCTTCCGCGCGGTCATCGTCATGCCCATGGCCGCCGATCAGTGGAACGATGAGCAGCGACGCACTGTGCTGCTGCACGAGATGGCGCACGTAGAGCGCTGGGACTGCCTGACGCACGCGGTGGCAGAGATCGCGTGCGCCGTGCACTGGTTCAATCCACTCGCCTGGTGGGCCAAGCATCAGCTTCACACCGAGCGTGAACGAGCATGCGACGATCGCGTGCTCGGCCACGGAACGGCACCATCTTCTTACGCGGAGCAACTCATGGTCGTGGCGTATTCGTGGCAGGCGCTGCAGGGGTGGCACTACCAACCCGCCGGTGCATTGCCGATGGCGAAGCCGTCAGAGCTGGAAGATCGCGTACGTCGCATTCTCGATCGCGCGCTCCGGCGTGGCGCCAACACCCGCGCCGTGACCGCGCGGTTCGGCTCAGTGGCCGCATGTCTCATTCTGCCGCTAGCTGCATTCCAGCCGCACATCCCCATGGCACGAGCGGTCAAGCTAATCGCGCCAATGAGCGTGGCATCGGACACGCTCACCTCCAGCACCAACGACGTCCACTGGACGGGCACTCTCCCGACCGGCGACACTGTCGCGATCGCAAACCTCGTTGGCGAGATTCGTGCGGAGCCAGCCGCGGGCAACAGTCTCGATATTGTCGCACAACTGAACGCGGTGCTAGACGATCCCAAAACGGTCCAGATTCACCTGGAGAGACATGATCACAAGGTGATCCTCTGCTCCGTCTATCCTACTCAGAAATCTAAAGATTGCGGTTCGTACGACTTTGACAACAACGCCGACCAGTGCCGCGACGCCGACAGCGGCGCTGGCGAGCACAATAACGTGCATGGGCATGATAACGTGCATTGCGGGAGCGACGTCAAGGTCAACTGGATAGTCCGCGTGCCGACGGGCGTCCGGCTGTCCGTCAGCACCGTAGCGGGTACCATTTCGGCCGCTGGGCTCCACAGCGACGTTGCCGCCAGATCGGTGGGAGGGAGAATCGACGTGTCCACAACGGGACACGTAGCGGCATGGTCAATGTCCAGGATTAACGTCGCAATGGGAAGCACCGACTGGAACGGCGACCTCGAGCTCTATGCAGGGAGCGGCCTCACGGTCACGCTCCCGGCAAACTCGAGCACCACAATCGAGGCGTCATCAACATTCGGACGGAGGGTGCAGTCCGACTTCCCGCTGCAGCAGGGTGACCAGGGAAGCTTTGGCACCCGAGCTGTCGCCACGCTCGGCGGCGGTGGCCGCACACTCCACCTTAATACACTCGGCGGCGCGATCGTCATTCGTAATGCCGCGGTCGCCCACCCCAATGCGGCTGACGGCGAGGCGTCGGATGTCGCCAGCGTCGGTAGCAAGTACACCGACAGAGTTGATACCGATGGTAATTGGATCGCGCGCGACGCCCGCCAACGCGGTGGTGCCACTGCGGCAAGAATTCGTTCAGACGTTCATCGGACCGTGGCGAGGGCTCGACTGGAAGCCCGTGCTGGTGCGGGCGCCGGTGCTGCTGACGGTGCTGATGCCTTTGCTGATGTCGGTGCTGCTATGGGCGCCGACATAGGCGCAGCGCTGGAGGCCGCGGACATTCCGGGAACTGTGGCCAGGTCGATCAGGACCGCGCGCATCGGCGAGACTATAGACTCCTCCATGCGGGCAGCACGTATCGGCGAGACTATAGACGCAGCTATGCGGGCCGCGCGTATAGGGGAGACCGTCGATGCCGCGATGCGCGCAGCATTCGGAGACAGCACACGGGCGACTACCAGTAGCCCCTACATTACGCGTCCGTCCCGCCCAACGCATCGCTGAATTCGCCTTTCAGCTCCGGGTGGCGAACCCACATGAAATAGAACATCACCACAGCGGCGAGCAGATTCGCCGCCATGATCTGGTACCATGCGAGTGACTTCAGGTCGCTGTTCACGCTGAGCATCGCCGCCAGGCCGTAGAAGCCGAACTCGAAAGCTATAAACATCATGAGAAAGCCAGCCAGTATCGCCGGCGTGCGCCTGGCCGCGTGGACGATGGTGGCAAGCAGAATCCCGATAACAGCGAACGCCGCATAGTGGAACACGGTATACGCGGCCACGTACAGCGACGTCGTATCAGCCATGCGAATGCCCAGGATGCTGACCAGGCCCTTGCCCAGGATGCGTGGCGTGAAAAGAGGGTGCCTGGCGATCACATCCACTATAAAGAGCCAGACCGCAATGACCGTCGCGCTCAGGAATCCTGCTAGAATCCCTTCCCGAATCGTACTGCCGCGCCCATCGCGCCCATCGGCCATGCGCTCTCCCGAGTAGTGAAATTCCGAAACGACTGCGCCCTCTTACGCGTATTTTACCATCATGGAACGTGCCGCGCCTACCCGGTTGCTGTCTCTGGATGTTTTTCGCGGCCTGACAATCGCGGGCATGCTGCTGGTAAACAACCCGGGCGATTGGGATGCCATCTACGCACCGTTGGAACACGCCGAGTGGAATGGCTGGACGCCGACGGATGTGATCTTCCCGTTCTTCCTGTTCATCGTCGGCGTGACGACGCACCTGTCGCTCACTGCTAGACGCAGTCGCGGCGCGACCGATCGCGAGATCATGCTCAACGTCATCCGGCGCGGCGCGATAATCGTTCTGCTCGGCTGGCTCATGGCCGGCTTCCCGTACTATCCGCTCACGCGCATCACCGAGATTCGTCTGCCCGGCGTGCTCCCCCGAATCGGCGTCGCGTACATACTTGGCGCGCTGGTCACCATGCGCGCCACGCTGAAGCAGCAGATAATCATTCTCGCGGTCATCCTGTACGGCTACTGGATATTGCAGACCCTCGTGCCCGTTCCCGGCCAACACGAGATCGGCGCCCTGCTCCTGAATCGCCCCGACGCGACCCTGTCGGCGTGGCTCGACCGCACGCTCCTGGGCGGGCATCTCTGGATCAACAGCAAGACGTGGGACCCGGAAGGACTGCTCTCCACCATTCCATCGGTGGGAACGGTAATACTTGGCGTCATCACCGGGCGCTGGCTCACTCGTTCGGACTTGCCAATCGCGGAACGTCTGAACGGGATGTTTGTCGCCGGCGCGATCGGAATGGTGGTTGGGCTCATGTGGAACTGGTCCTTCGCGATCAACAAGAGTCTGTGGACGAGCTCGTACGTAATGTTTACCGGCGGCATGGGTTGCGTTGCGCTGGCGGCGTGCGTCTGGATTGTTGACGTCCACAACATCCGTTGGTGGACCAAGCCATTCGTTATCTTCGGAACCAATCCGATCCTGGCGTTCGTTGGATCGGGTGTGCTCGCGCGCATCATCTATTCGCTCATCAAGGTGCCGTACAACGGCGAGACGGTTTCGCTCGAAGCGGCGATCTACAGAGGGGTGTTTGCGAGTTGGCTGGCTCCGAAGGACGCCTCAGTGGCCTTTGCACTTTTAATCGTACTCTTTTGGCTAGCTATTCTTACGGTGCTCTACCGCAGAGAGATATTTCTCAAAGTCTAGAATCTCACGCAGTGCCGAAATTTCGAAACACCTTCCGCCACGCTACACGAACCGCTGTCCTTGTTCTCCTTGGTGTTGCACTTGCCCTTCCCGCGGACGCACAGCAGTCACGCAAGCGCCGCCGCAAGACGCCGGTAGTTCAGAACAAGCGGCGCAAGCCAGCTCCGTCCCGTTCGAAACAGACCGAATCGCCGATATCGCCCGCTGCGCACTACACGTCACCGCGTAGCGCGCAGGCGCTCGCGAGTGATCTCGGAATTTTCCTCGAGCGCACGCGCGGTGGTCAGTGGGGAGTGATGGTGACGTCGGTCAGCCGCGGCGACACGCTCTTCGCGCGCAACGCTGGTGCCCCGATGCGGCCGGCGTCAACGATGAAGCTGTTTACCAGCGCGCTAGCCTTCGACAGGCTCGGTCCGGAGTACCAGTTCAGCACTGACGCCTTGCGCGACGGCCCGGTGTCGAGCGATGGTACGCTGCAGGGGAACATCATCATTCGCGGTGACGGCGATCCGGCACTGTCTGGGCGCTTCATGGACGGTGGTCCAAACGCACCGATGCAGGCACTCGCCAAGCGCGTCGCGGCCACCGGGATCAAGCGCATCACGGGTTCGGTGATCGGAGACGCGTCCGCGTTTGACGACGCCAAGGTTCCGGACGGATGGCTCAGCCGCTACCTCGGCGCCGCCTACGCCGCCAAGGTGAGCGGCCTGTCGCTGAACGAGAACCTGGTCTGGGTGGCGGTGTCGCCCGGCTCCGGTGGGAACGCGGTGGTCAGCCTGGAGCCAGCGACGACGTCCATTCCGCTCATCAACGGCGCGCGCACGGTGAGCGGCAGCGGATCGAGCCTGCGCATGGGCAAGCACGCGGACGGCACGGTCGAGGTGCGCGGCTCAATTGGGCGCGGCTCACCTACGCGGAAGTATTCCTACGTTGTGGACGATCCAGCCATGTTCGCGACCGGCGCCTTTCGCGCGGCGCTCCAGAGCAGCGGCATTCAGATCGCTGGAGGAACCCGCACCGGCGCCACTCCGGCGAACGCCGTGCAGGTGGCGAGCCTTCCCTCGCCTCAGCTGGCTCGCATGATAAGCGCGATGGATCGCGAGAGCATCAACCACTACGCCGAGCTGTTGTTCAGAGACGGGGCACGTGGGCCGAAGCGGAACGTGCAGGGTAGTGCGGCCAACGGCAACCGCGCTATGCACCAGTTCTTCACGCGGATCGGAGCCGACACTACCGGGCTGTACAACGCCGATGGGAGCGGGTTATCCGTGAACGATCGGATCACCGCGCGCGCCATGGTGCAGCTGCTGGACTACGGCCACCGTGCGCCTTGGGGTCCGGAATTCCACGCGGCCATGCCACTGGCCGGCGAGAGCGGGACTCAGCGCAAGCGGATGAAGGGAAGTCCGGCGCAGGGAAACCTGCACGCCAAGACTGGAACGACCAACGACGTGATCAGTCTGGCCGGCTACGTGACGGCACTGGACGGCGAGATCATCAGCTTCGCCTTCATCTACAACGGCGCGGATCGGTGGACGGCGAAGGCCACGATCGACATCATGGGCGAGACACTGGCGAGTTTCGCGCGATAGGGACAAAGAAAAACCCCGACCATGGTCGGGGTTCGAGTCTGCCACGCGCGCCGTCATTGGAACTATACGTCCTACCGATCGGCGGCGGGCAATTACGAATCTATTATCGGCCGGGTTGAACACCGGCTTAACTACAGGCGACCGCCGGTCGCCCCTACATAACTACAGGGCGATTGCCGGTCGCCTACCGAACTAAATCTACAATGGAGCTGAGGGGAATCGAACCCCTGACCTCTGCAGTGCGATTGCAGCGCTCTACCAACTGAGCTACAGCCCCCCGACCTGAAAAACCGGGCGACAAAGCCATAGCTTCCCCGTCGCACACGGGTATCCTCCAATGATACGCCCGGATGGCCCGAAAGTCAACATGCGCGTCTGTACGCCACCATGGCGCACCTATATTGCGCCATGGACCTGAGTGTGCGCTTTCTGGGAACTTCCGCCTCTCGGCCGACGGTCGAGCGTAACGTCACCTCACTCGCGCTGCGGCGCGGCGGCGAGACCTTTCTGTTCGATTGCGGTGAGGGGACGCAGCGGCAGATGATGCGCTACGGCGTTTCCTTCAACCTGGGCGACATCTTTTTCACGCACATGCACGCCGACCACATCCTGGGCGTCATTGGGCTGCTGCGGACCATGGCGCTCCAAGGGCGAACGGAGCCGATGCGGCTGTTCGGACCACCCAAGTCTGAGCGGCTGCTGCGCCAAGCGGTGACACTTGGGAGCGACAAGCAGCACTTCCCAATCTCCCTGTTTGAGCTAACGCCGGGCCAGCCGCTCAAGCGGGATGGCTACAGCATCGTTCCCTACCCGGTGGAGCACGGCGGGGCCGTCGCCATGGGGTTGGCGCTGGTGGAAGAGGAGAGGCTGGGCCGTTTCAACCCGGATCTTGCCCGCTCCCTGGGGATTCCAGAAGGGCCACTCTGGGGACGCATCCACAAGGGGGAAGACATCACGCTGCCCGACGGCCGCGTGGTAACTCCGGCGGAGCTGGTCGGGGCGACACGGGCTGGACGAACGGTGGTATTCACCGGAGACGCACGCCCGTCTGAATCGACAATAGACATCGCGCACGAGGCAGATCTGCTGATCCACGAAGCGACCTTCGCGGAAGATGAGGCGCCGCTAGCACTGGAGACGGGGCACTCCACCGCACGCGAGGCAGCAATGATTGCGCGGGCCGCGTCGGTGAAGCAGCTGGTCCTCACGCACATATCATCGCGCTACTCGCGCGACGCGCACGAGCTGGTGGCCGAAGCGCGCGCCGTATTTCCGGAAGCGATCCTGGCGCGCGATGGGATGGAAATCGTGGTTCCCTTCGATGGGGACACCGCGTAGGCTCGGGGCCCCCTGCCTGACGGCTCGGCAGGGGCCCCGCCCTGCTATGCCTGCGCGAACGCCGGCCGGCCGGAGCCGATCAACATGGAGCGCTTGAAAAGATCAGTCACCGTACGGTCGTCCAGCCGATCGCGAACCTGAGCCAGGGTCAGTCGTGCGGTCACATCCTTGGACTCGGGGCCGTGCCAGACATACCAGGCATACCGATCCTTGCGCGACGTGCTGCCGTCAGGGTGATGAAAGACGACAAGCGCGTTGCTGAAGCCAGGCAGCTCGACGTCAACACCCCAGGTAGTGCCGTCCGGCGTGCGAAACGGAATCATGTTCTTGATCTTGGTCACGGTCCTTCCTCAAAGAGCCGCTGAACGTCAAAGTCGACGCCCAGGTATTTGATCTCCGCCACATAGCTCTGGATGTCCACCGCCAGCGCACGCACCTCTTCTTCGAGCGACTCGGCTGATTGCGTCGGCTCGCCGGCGGTACTGTTGACGGTGGCTATCTCGAACGCGCGCACCCGGTCACACCAGAGCGCGAAGTCACGCTGTAAATCGGCAACGATCCGGCGCACCAACGGATAAGATGGGTGCCGAGGATCGCCGAGCATTACTCCCAAATCCATGGTTGGGAATGTAACGCTAGGGTGCTGCGCGTAGAACTGTCGTGAGCTCGGCGCGCACAATGCGACGGCCGTCCACGCGTGCCTCGCCGCGAGTACGGAGAATGCCGCGGCGGAAGCGCAGTAGCTCGATGTCGAGCTGGATCTCGTCGCCCGGTCGCGCCGCGCCGCGGTAGCGCAACCGGTCAATCACCCTGACGCGGTCCAACAGCAGAAAAGGGTAGCGATGCGGCAGCAGCTCCAGCACGTTCGGGAGCGCGGAACCATCGCTCAACATCAGGC
>JBPCNJ010000041.1:0-4625 GCA_051001375.1 Gemmatimonadaceae bacterium | reverse complement strand
GTCCAGAGGATCAGGGCGCCTACCTATAAGGATGCCAGGTTCCGGCCAAGTCTCGTGTGGCAGTGGGAGAGATGACCGCTGTACCGACTCGATGTTGCGCAGCGAGCGTTCCAGCGCCTTCCGGAGCTCCGGCTCCAACCCCTCCAGAGCTGCACGACAGGCAACTCGTGGCACCTCGAGAGACATCAGCGATACGCTGTCAAGCTCGCGGGCAAGCTGCAGCAGCGCCTCGTCTCCACCACGTTGTACCTGTTCTACAATCTCAGCCGTGATTCCGCGGACCGAAGTATCGGCAGAAGTCGTCCGATTGTAAAGCGTCTTCTTGCCCGGAGCGGTAAGCAAATCGATACGTTCTGTAAGATTTACAATACCTGTGTTAGGCACATTCATTAATTCATTAACCTCTCAATTCTGGTCACCAGGATGCCTTCTCCCCCGATCGACTTGAGCGCAGAAATCGTCCGGTATATGGCAGCTGCCGGGACGACAGCATGCACCGCCACATGCCTTCCGCCATCGAGCACGTCAATCACGGTGGGGCCATTGAGACCGGGGACTATCTGGCGCACCTCGCTCAGTCGGTCGCGCGGAACGTTGGCCATGAGATAGCGTTGGCCACGCGCCGCGATTACTGATTCCAGGGCGGTCGCTAACTCGCCGAGGGCTACTTCCTTGGCTTCGGCCCATCCGCTCCGATCTGGCGCGATCACTAGCTGTGCGGTTGACCACATGACGGTGCTTATCTCACGCAGACCGTTCATCTTGAGCGTCGATCCGGTTGAGACGAGATCGACGATTATGTCAGCGATGCCGAGATGGGGAGCGATTTCAGCCGCGCCGGACACCGGAACCACCGTCACATCACATCCGGCGTCACGAAAAAAGTGCTCGGTGATGTTGGGGAAGGCCGTCGCCACCCGAGCGCCAGCGGTGAGATCTTCAATGCGAGTGAGCCCACTCTCCTCTCGCGCCGCCACCGCCAGACGGCAGCGCCCGAATCCCAGATCCAGCCGGCTCTCAACCGGCCGGCGGCTCTCCGCCACCAGATCCAGCCCGGTGATACCGGCATCAGCGGCACCATCGCATACGAACTCGGGAATATCCTGGGCGCGCACGAAGATCGCCTCGAACTCACCGCCAAGTGACGCCGTTAGCGCTCGCTCGCTCAACGCCCTAACCTCCAGCCCGGCGTCGTTGAAGAGATCGCGCGTGTCCTGGGCCAACCGTCCCTTATTCGGAAGCGCGATCCTGAGCGCGGAACGCTGTGTGGCGCGCTCTGTGGAGCGTTGTTGTGACTGTATGGGCGGGTTCATGTAGCCAGGCGTTGAGATCCAGTAGAACTCTGGATCGGGATATCATCAAAACAAAAAGGCCCGTCCATGTGGACGAGCCCGGGGATTAGCAACGTGGACTGTGAATCAGTCAACCGCGCGCGAAACGTCCCCGGCCCGTGAAGGCATGGAGATGATGCGAGTCGTGCAGGGTTGCCGGAGACATTCACGCAATCTCTACCGGTGTGATCGCGTTGTCAACGTTGAAAGCCGTTGAAATTGGAGCGACTTGTGAATAATTTCACAAGATCCCCGCGAGAGCTCTTGCGGGTTCCTACGACACATCAGGAGACTTCTGCAGATGCGGTATTTCGGACTCACGGCCCTCGCGGCCAGCGCGCTTGTGCTCGGCGCATGTGGCGGCGGCGATAAGAAGGCCGCCGACAGCACGGGTATGATGAACACCACGGCCGATACCACGGCCATGGCCACGACGACGACCCCAGTCGCGGGCGCAGCGGCACCGGCCACGACAGCTGGAGCGGGCGGAGTTGCCGCCGCGCCGGTCACGGGCACGGTTCACGAAGTGAAGATGATTGGCGACGAGAAGGGCTATCGCTTCGAGCCGGCCACCATCACCGTTAAGGAAGGCGACGGGATCAAGTACACCAACGTCAGCGGCGGCCCACACAACGTGACCTTTGACCCGGCTCAGATCGGGGCCGACGTCCAGCCGCAGCTGAACGCCAACATGCCCAACACAGTCTCTCCGCTGTCCAGCCCGCTGCTCACGCAGCCAAACGAGACGTACACCGTCTCCTTCGCCAAGATCAAGCCGGGCACGTACGAGGCGCACTGCACACCGCACCTCGCCCTGGGCATGAAGCAGGCGATCACGGTCCAGTAGTTTGTAGGGGCGACCGGCAGTCGCCCTGATTCTGTAGCGGCGATCAGGCGTCGTCCCAATTCGGCAGGCCTCACCGACCAACGGTGAGGCCTGTTTTTTTGCGCGACATTAGTATCTAGCAGGCCAACCGGTCTGTACCGACAGACATCAGCACCTGGAAAGCGGCACGAGGTAAGGAGGTCGTAGTGCAATACATTGAGTAACGTTCCCAGCGCGAAAGTACTGAAGCAGCTAGATTACTCATCTAGCCACTTAAACTGGAGCATCCGAGATGCCCGCATCTTCCCGATCGTCCTCCGCCGCGGAATGGTCGCTACAGAACGCCAAGAACAAGCTGAGCGAGGTTGTCGATGCCGCGCAGGGAGGACCACAGGTGATCACACGGCGCGGCGTAAAGACCGCTGTCATTGTTGCATACGAAGAGTACGAGCGCGCGGCCGCAGCGCGGCGTGGCCCGGTGTCCACGTTAGGCTCGTACTTGCTGGAGATGCCGATGGCGCCTGCGCGCCGCGGCAAGGAGGAGTTCGAACGACTGGCGCTTGTTCCCCGAGACGTGGCTTTCTAGTCCCTACCACTACTCGGCTGCGCCATGTACCTGCTCGATACCAACATTCTCTCGGAACTGCGTAAACCACGGCGTAATCTTCACGTGGTCGAGTGGATCGGGGCCGCAACGAGTGACAGACTTTATCTCAGCGTAATCACGATCGGTGAGATAGCGAAGGGAGTTGCCAAGCAGCGGGGTGCCGGCACGCCGCAAGCCAATGCACACGCAGACGCGCTCCAGGCGTGGCTGGAGGGACTCCTGGCCGAGTACGGCGGCCGGATCGTGCCCGTCGATGTGCCGATCGCCACCCGTTGGGGGCGGCTGTGCGATGCCCATCCGCAATTCCCCACCGACATGCTAATCGCGGCGACGGCACTTGACCGCGGCCTCACTGTCGCGACGCGCAACGTAGATCACTTCCGTCCGTCGGGCGTGCCGGTATTTAATCCGTTCGTGGGTACATCGGGCTATTTTCCCCGCTAATACGCTCGATAACGCCAGCCACACGGCAATCCCTGACAAACCCGCAGGCAACGAGGTAGATGGTCGCTGACTCGTCGTATCTCTGGCTGGCTGCCAGAGCGCGCAATGCGCTGCGTCGTCGGGCGCTCGTGAGCATCGCAACAGGATTGGCGTTCGTCACGGCCCTTATCGGTCTGGTCCTCATCCCTCGTGAGGCTACGCGGGTCGCACGCAGCATGACCACAGCCATCGAGCCTCGCGCCGATACTGTGGCGGCCGCACAGATGCGTCTCCGAGCTACCGCCGCGATCAGGGAGACTGACTCCAGTCTGGTGAGCGCACGGCGACTGAGCAGGGCGACACCGGTCGCCGCACCGGTGGATACACTTTCCCCGGAGCTTCGGGCGGAGCGCGATTCTCTCAACACGCTGCTCGTATCGCTCAGCGCCGCCATGAATCGCGCGTCAGAATCACCACTCCCTCCAGCGTTTAGAGGGCTGGCAGAATCGCCGGCGTTGAGGACGGACTCGCGCGTGCGCATCTGGCTCGACTCGCTGGACCAGGTAGACAAGTTGCGCGCGCCGTTCGGCGCATTAGGCGCGGGCGACCCGATATATGTTGCGCTCACCGCACGCGTGAACGAGATCGGACGGTCCATTCGCGACGCAGCCGCGGAGAAACGCTCGGAGCTACGCTCACGCATCGCGCCGTTGTTGCCACCACCGCCGCCGCCCACGCCCTCGGTACACGTGGACACGATGCGCCTTACCGTGGCCCGCGCGGTAGAGGAGCGCAACCTCGCGGACGCGACCCATCAGCTCGATTCGATGCGCGCGCTGAATGCGCGGATCAATGTCGCATCTACGCATGCACGCGATCTGGCCAACGTGGGCGCGCCGCCAATCGCGATGCTCGGAGCCGCATTTGTAATCGCGCTCGCGGTCGGTTTCGCCGTCGCGTTCGGTGGCGAGGTGCAGCACCCACGCCTCGCCCACGTGCGCGAGGGCGAGGCGGTATCCGGAGTGCGCGTGCTCGCGGTGATCCGTCCAACCAACGTCGTGGAACGTGCCCGCAGACAGGCTGACGTTGAGGCGCCACCGCTCATTGACATCATCTCAGCGAGCTACCGCACGCTGTATCTCCATCTCGCGGCTACAGGAGCTAGCATCCCAGTGGTGACGATCACCGGGGAGATCCCGGCGGTGATCGCGACAGTCGCGACAAACCTCGCGGCCGTGGCTGCATACGAGGCGCGCAGCACTCTCCTGGTGGATGCTGATCCTGCTTCCAACGCTGTTGCCTCGGTGCTCAGGATCCAATCCGATCCCGGTCTCACGGGTGTTCTCGCGGGCAAGTCCGAGCTACTGGAATCGGTGGTTTCGACAACGATCGGACGTGACCGACCACTGGACGTGTTGCCGAGCGGCCAGGGTCGACT
>JBPCNJ010000040.1:0-13072 GCA_051001375.1 Gemmatimonadaceae bacterium | reverse complement strand
TGCCTCTCGGCTGCTCAACGGCCATGCTCCGCTCATATTCGAAGATGGACAGCAGCAACGTGATTTCGTGAGTGTGAGTGACATTGCGCAGGCGTGCAGGCTGGCGCTCGTAGTTCCCGGGGCGACCGATCAGGTTTTCAACATCGGGAGCGGCCATCACCACACGATCAGTGATCTGGCCGAGCGAATGGCGCGCACGCTGGGCAAGTCGAGCATGTCTCCTGAGATAACTGGCAAGTACCGGGTGGGCGATATCCGGAACTGCTTCGGCGATATCTCGCGCGCTCGGCAGGTGCTGGGCTACGAGCCGCGCGTTTCCATCGACGATGGGATCGAGGAGCTTGCCGATTGGCTGGACGGGCAGATTGCGTATGACCGCGTGGAACAGGCGAGTGCCGAGCTGGAAGCGCGGGGGCTTACAGTATGAGTAGCCGCATCCGGTTAGAGCGGGAATCCCACATAGAGGTGCATCGAGATACTGATGAGCGGGACACCGATCGAGATATCGACGCAGATGCCGACGGAGATGTCGATCGACTTAGTGATATAAATCCGGACCCGCGCCCGGTGCTCATTACTGGCGGTGCCGGTTTCGTGGGATGCAACGTCGCGCACCGACTGCTGTCCATGGGCGTGCCGGTGCTGCTGCTCGACAATCTTTCACGCGACGGCGTCGAGCGTAACTTGCGGTGGCTGCGCGAGACGCATGGGAGTAACGTCCGCGCGGAGATAGCCGACGTACGCGACAGGGGGGCGCTCAAGACCGCGGTCGCACGCGCGCGCCAGGTCTTTCACTTTGCCGCGCAGGTTGCTGTCACGACCAGCCTCACCGATCCCACCGAGGACTTTGAAATCAACGCGGGCGGCACGTTGAACGTGCTGGAAGCATTACGTGCTCTATCCGAGCCACCGCCGCTCGTCTTTACATCGACCAACAAGGTGTACGGCGGGCTGGATGATGTTGCGCTGGTGCGACGTGACGGTCGTTACGAGCCCGAGAATAGCATGCTTCGCGATCGCGGAATCGGCGAGGATCGACCGCTCGACTTCCACAGCCCGTACGGTTGCTCCAAGGGAACGGCGGATCAGTACGTGCTCGATTACTCGCGCTCATACGGACTGCGCACCATCGTCTTTCGCATGAGCTGCATTTACGGCCCGCGGCAGTTCGGAACCGAAGATCAGGGGTGGGTAGCCCACTTTCTCATTCGCGCGATCGAGCGCCGCCCGATTGTGCTTTACGGTGATGGCATGCAGGTTCGCGACGTGCTATTCGTCGACGATCTGGTGAACGCGTTTCTGCTTGCTCAGGAGAACATGGACACCCAGGCGGGTCAGGCTTTCAACATCGGCGGCGGGCCTGAGAGGACGACCAGTCTGCTCGAGCTGCTCGATCTGATCGAAGATCTGCACGGCGAGCGCCCCAGCATCGAGCGCGAGGAATGGCGCACCGGTGATCAGCGCCACTACGTCTCCGACACGCGCTGCTTTCAAGCAGCTACCGGATGGAGTCCGCGGGTCCGCGTCGAGGCCGGCGTTGCGCGGTTGTATCACTGGCTGATGGAATCGCGTATGCCGGTGCATTCGACATCCAAATCGACGCGTCGCGCGGTCGCCGCAGGCATGGCTGCACCGGTGTCCAGCGTGCCGGTGGTGGCGAATTTTATTTCCGGTGAGGAAGTGGCGTGACCGTAACAAGCGTAGAGCTCGGCACCACCACGCGCTCAGCCGTGCTCGTTGCGCCAGGCCGCGTTGAAATGCGTGAGATTGGTGTCGCTGAGCCGGGTCCGGGCGAGGTCCGGATTCGACTGACTGGCAGCGGTGTGTGCGCGTCCAATCTTCCCGTGTGGGAAGGGCGCGAGTGGTTCAAGTATCCCCAGGCACCGGGTGCACCAGGACACGAGGGATGGGGAACCGTTGACGCGGTAGGCGCGGGCGTCAACAACGTCGGTGTTGGTGACCGCGTCGCTGCACTGTCGTATAGCGCATACGCGGAGCACGACATCGCTAAGGCTGACGCCGTCGTGCAACTTCCGCCAGAACTGGCGGATACGCCATTTCCCGGCGAGCCGCTCGGCTGCGCGATGAACATCTTTCGGCGCAGCGACATTCGTCCGGGCCAGACGGTCGCAGTCGTTGGTATTGGTTTTCTTGGAGCGCTACTGACGCAGTTGGCCAAGGCTGCGGGTGCGCGCGTGATCGCGATCTCTCGGCGTCCCTTCGCGCTCGAAGTCGCGCGTGGGGCCGGCGCCGACGAGACCATTCCGATGGACGATCATTACGCGATCATCGAGCGCGTGAACGGTCTCACCGGTGGCGAGCGGTGCGATCGTGTGATCGAAGCTGTCGGTCTGCAGTGGCCGCTCGATCTCGCCGGTGAGCTGACGCGCGAACGTGGACGGCTGATCATTGCCGGATATCACCAGGACGGTCTGCGGCAGGTCAACATGCAGATGTGGAACTGGCGTGGCCTGGACGTGATCAACGCGCACGAGCGTGATCCGCAGGTGTACGTCGATGGAATCCGTGCAGCGGTTGACGCCGTCGCGTCGGGCACGCTCGATCCTGAGCCGCTGTACACGCATCGATTCGCACTGGACGAGCTGGGCCAGGCGCTGCAGGCAACCCTGGACCGACCGGACGGATTCCTCAAGGCGCTGTTGCTGACATGACAGCCGCGCCGACGGGAATGCCCGCCGCGGAGGCACCCGTAGATCGCTCAGCGATCGCGAAGAATTCAAAGCCGCGCCTCGGCTTCCTCGGTGTCGGTTGGATCGGACGGCATAGACTGGAGGCGATCGCGCGCAGCGGGTTTGCTGAAATTGCGGCAGTCGCGGACCCGGCACCGGAGAACGTACGGGAGGCGGTGAAGTGCGCTCCGGAGTTGCAAGCGATGAGCTCACTGGACGACCTCCTCAACGCTGAATTGGACGGAATCGTTATTGCGACGCCGAGTGCGTTACGCGCCAATCAGGCAATGGCCGCGCTGGATCGTGGCGCGGCGGTCTTCTGCCAGAAACCGCTTGCGCGTTCCGCACGGGAAACGCAGCTCGTGATCGATGCCGCGCGTCGCGCGGATCGACTGCTGGGCGTGGATCTTTCGTACCGCTACACCACGGCGATGCAGCGCATCCGGGATCTTGTTCGATCCGGCGAGCTGGGGAGAGTGTTTGCGGTGGACCTCGTCTTTCATAACGCGTACGGACCGGACAAGCCGTGGTTTTTCGATCCAGCCCTTTCCGGTGGTGGCTGTGTCATCGACCTCGGAATCCATCTCGTCGATCTCGCGCTGTGGACGCTCGGTAATCCGCGCGTTGTGGCTGCTTCCAGCAGGCTGTTCAGCAAGGGCACGCCGCTCGACTTGCCGGCGACAACGGTCGAGGACTACGCCGAGGCGCGGCTGGATCTGGACAGCGGCACTGAAGTGCGGCTTTCGTGCTCGTGGAATCTGAATGCGGGTCGCGATGCTGTGATAGAGGCTGCGTTCTACGGAACCACAGGCGGTGCAGCGTTGCGAAACGTGAACGGATCCTTCTTTGATTTTTCGGCGCAGCGGTTCCGCGGAACGACGAGCGAGACCCTGAGTGCACCACCTGACGATTGGGGCGGTCGCGCGGCGGTCGATTGGGCTCGACAACTGGCGGCCGGCGGGAGATATGATCCCGAGATCGAGCAACTCGTTGGCGTGGCTGCTGCACTCGACGCCATCTACGGCCGATGAAGCTACTGATGACCGCCGACACGGTGGGCGGCGTTTGGAACTACGCAATCGAACTGGCGGCAGCCCTGTCGCCGTACGACGTCGAGGTCACCATAGCGACCATGGGTGCGCCGCTGACGGATGCACAGTGGCGCGAGGCGCGCGCGCGTGACAATGTCGACGTTGTGGAGAGTACGTACCGGCTCGAATGGATGCCTGACCCCTGGGCAGACGTACAATTCGCCGGCGAGTGGCGGCTCGATATCGCGAGCGATCGCAAACCGGACATTATCCACCTCAACGGATACGCGCACGCAACGTTGGACTGGAACGCGCCGACCTGTGTGGTTGCGCACTCGTGCGTACTCTCCTGGTGGCGCAGCGTGAATGGTGAGGCAGCGCCCCCGGAGTGGTCGCAGTACCGCGAGGTGGTATCAGTCGGATTGCACCGGGCTGACGTAGTAGTCGCGCCTTCGCACGCCATGCTTGCGGCACTGGATCTGGAGTACGGTCACATTCCGGGGGCACGCGTCGTGTACAACGGGCGCAACGCCGCGCGGTTTCCGCGCGCACAGAAGGAGCCGCTGGTGCTGTCTGTTGGCCGCCTGTGGGACGAAGCAAAGAATGTGGGTGTTCTCGAGGCCGTCGCGCCGATGCTGGGTTGGCCGGTGTACATCGCGGGCACTACTGAGCCGCCCGGCGGCGGATTGGCATACGTAACCCGTGGCCAATCAGCACGGTATCTGGGCATGCTAGACAGCACGGAACTCGCGACCTGGATGGCGCGAGCCTCAATCTACGCGCTCCCAGCGCGGTACGAGCCGTTCGGGCTGTCCGTGCTGGAAGCGGCACTCGCGGGATGCGCGCTCGTTCTGGGCGACATCCGGAGCCTTCGCGAGCTATGGGATGGCGCAGCCTTGTTCGCCCCTCCGACCGATGTGTCTGCGTTGCGGGATGCACTACGCAGTTTGATCGCCGATGACGCGCTCCGTGCAACCGTTGCGACGGCGTGCCATCGGCGCGCATTGGATTTCACCACGCAGCGCATGGCCGACGGTTACATGACCGTGTACCGCGATCTGCTCGATACCGCGCAGTATGGACAGCGACACGCATCGCGGAGGACCGTATGCGTATCGTGATGTTCTGCCACTCACTTCGATCCGACTGGAACCACGGCAACGCGCATTTCCTGCGTGGCATCGTGACAGAGCTGATTGCGCGCGGTCACGATGTCACGGTGTACGAGCCGAACGACGCATGGAGCGTGCAGAATCTCGTCGCGGAGCGCGGTCCGGAAGCGCTGGACGCGTACACGCATGCGTATCCCGGGTTATCCAGTGAGGCGTACGGTCCCGATCTGGATCTGGATGAGGCACTTGATGGCGCCGATATGGTGCTGGTGCACGAGTGGAACGAGCACGATCTTGTACGCCGGATCGGAGAGCACCGCGCGACGGTCGGCGGATACATTCTCTACTTCCACGACACGCACCACCGGTCCATCACGGACGCCGCTGGCGTTGCCGCGTACGACCTGCGCCACTATGACGCGGTTCTCGCGTTTGGCGCGGTGATCCGCGACGTTTATCTTGAACGCGGCTGGGCTCAACGTGCATACACCTGGCATGAAGCCGCGGACATTCGTGCATTTCATCCCGTGCTTACCTCCGCCCATGCGGGCGATCTGGTGTGGATCGGGAACTGGGGCGATGGAGAGCGCGCCGCCGAACTGGTGGAATTTCTTGTGGAGCCGGTGCACTCACTCGGTCTGCGTGCCCGGGTCCACGGAGTGCGGTATCCTGCCGAAGCGCAAGCGTTGCTAGCCGACGCTGGGATCGAGTACGCTGGATGGCTTCCGAATTACGAAGCGCCCGCGGTATTCGCGGAATTTGGTGTGACGGTGCATGTGCCGCGCGGACCGTATGTGCGCTCTCTGCCAGGCATCCCAACAATTCGCGTTTTCGAGGCGCTAGCGTGCGGGATTCCCCTCGTGAGCGCACCCTGGAACGACGTCGAGGGACTCTTCACTCCCGGCTTCGACTATCTAGTCGCAAACGACGGCGCGGAGATGCGCCGCCACTTGCGCCATGTGCTGCACGACGCGGAGCTGGCCAGAACGCTTACCCAGCACGGGCTCAACACCATTCTCGACCGACACACCTGCGGTCACCGTGTTGATGAGTTGCTCGATATCACTGAGCAACTTGCGCCTACCGCTTCAGCACGGATGCTCAGCATATGACAAAGCGTATGACAGCGGGTCTCGACATCGCTTTCTTCGGCTCAAGTCTGGTATCGGCATACTGGAACGGTGCCGCTACATACTACCGCGGGATTGTGCGCGCGCTGCACGAGCGAGGACACCGCGTCACTTTCTACGAGCCTGACGCGTACGGGCGCCAGCAACACCGGGACATGGCTGATCCCGAGTGGGCCAGCGTCGTCGTATATCCCGGAGAAGGGGAGGTAGGAGTGATGCGCGCATTGGAAAGCGCGCGCGGCGCAGACCTGGTGGTGAAGGCAAGTGGTGTTGGTGTGTTTGATGAGCTGCTCGAACGCGAGGTGCTGGCGCTCCAGCGGCCTGAAACGATTGTCGCCTTCTGGGACGTTGACGCACCGGCGACGCTGGACCGCGTTCACGGTAGTCCGTCCGATCAGTTCCACGGGCTCATTCCACGGTACGACATTATCCTCACCTACGGCGGCGGCGATCCTGTGGTCGACGCATATGCCGCGCTCGGAGCGCGCCAGTGTGTCCCGGTTTACAACGCGCTCGATGCTTCCACACATCACCCTGTAGCGCCTGAGTCTCGCTTTGATTGCGACCTCGGCTTCCTGGGTAACCGCCTCCCGGATAGAGAGGCACGCGTGGAGGAGTTTTTCTTGAGGGCTGCCGAGCTGCTTCCCGACCGCCGGTTCCTACTCGGCGGCAGTGGCTGGGCGGACAAGGCGGTGCCGGCCAATGTGACCGCACTGGGCCACGTGTACACGCACGAGCACAACGCTTTCAACTGCACGCCGCGCGCGGTACTAAATGTGAATCGGGAGAGCATGGCGCGATATGGCTTTTCGCCTCCGACGCGCGTATTCGAAGCGGCCGGCGCGGGTGCGTGCATCATTACCGACGAGTGGACGGGGATCGAGCTGTTTCTGGAGCCGGGCAGCGAGATACTTGTCGCGGCCAACGGCGGGGAGGTCGCGGAGCATCTCGCGTCCATTACACCGGGGCGCGCACGCAGCATGGGTCAGGCGGCCTACCGCCGCGTCCTGGCCGAGCACACGTATGCGCATCGCGCCGCACAGGTCGAGGCGCTGCTTGCTGCCCTTCCCGGTGCGCGTCCCAGTGCGCATTCTGCTGTACGGGCCGCGGTTGAAGCGGCGGCGGTCGCGTGATGAATGTGGCGGAGCCGCTCGACATCGTCATCATTGGATTGTCGATCACCTCTTCCTGGGGAAATGGACACGCTACCACGTACCGTGGACTGGTACGCGAGCTGGCGGCACGCGGGCACAGCGTGCTTTTTCTGGAGCGTGATCAACCGTGGTACGCTGATAACCGCGACATGCCCAAGCCACCGTTCGGGCGTACGATTCTGTACTCGAGCGTCGCGGAGCTAAAGTCGCGCCACGTTACAGCGGTGCGCGACGCGGATCTGGTGATCGTTGGGTCGTACGTCGCCGACGGATTGGCGGTTGGTGAGTGGGTGACACGCACCGCGCACGGCGCGACTGCATTCTACGATATCGATACGCCAGTCACGCTCGCGAAGCTGGAGCGTGGTGAGACGGATTATCTCTCCCCTGAGCTGATCGAGCGCTACAATCTGTATCTCTCCTTCACCGGCGGCCCAACACTCGAGCGCATCGAGCGCACGTACGGCTCGCCGATGGCTCGGCCGCTGTACTGCTCGGTGGACGAGCGGCTGTACTCGCACGAGCCGATGCAGCCGCGGTGGGATCTTGGGTACATGGGCACTTACAGTGAGGACAGGCAGCCTGCGCTGGATCGGCTGCTCCTCCAGCCTGCGCGCGAGTGGGACCGCGGTCGATTCATCGTCGCGGGGCCGCAATACCCGGACGACATCGAGTGGCCCGAAAACGTGCAACGTGTAATACATCTACCGCCGCGTGAACACCGGCCGTTCTACAATCAGCAGCGCTTCACGCTGAACGTGACACGCGTGGACATGGTGGCGGCGGGTTATTCACCGAGCGTGCGCCTGTTTGAGGCAGCCGCATGCGCCACGCCAATTATCAGCGACTACTGGGATGGACTGGATACGTTCTTCACGCCAGGCGAGGAGATTCTCGTCGCTCGTACCAGCGATGACGTGTTGCGCCACATGCGTGAGCTTCGAGACGATGAACGAGAGACAATTGGACAGCGGGCACGCGCGCGCGTTTTGGCCGAACACACGGCCGCACATCGGGCGGCAGAGCTGGAAGGGTATGCTTGCGGTCTGCTGACACGCGAGCCAGCCACACGATGAGGCATCAGGAGAATCAATCGGCATGACAACGACGAGACTGCTGGAGAACTATGTGTCCGCCCCTTCCGAATCGCGTGAACGCGAGATTGCGGCGCTGGGCCCCTGGTTTCACAACCTGCATCTCCCGGACGGAGCGCAGACGGCACCCGGACACCAGCTGGGCGACTTTCCTCGCTTTAAATGGGAGCAGATTGCCTCGCACATACCGGCCGACCTTACCGGGATGCGCGCACTGGATATCGGATGTAACTCCGGCTTCTACAGCTTTGAGTTGGCAAAGCGTGGCGCCCACGTCCTCGGGATCGACGTGGAGCCACTATTCCTTCGTCAGGCGGAGTGGGCAGCGCGCGAGTTTGGTCTCGAGCACGCTGTCGAGTTTGAGCTGAAGCAGGTGTATGATCTTGCGCATTCCGACGCTTCATACGACATCGTGCTGTTCATGGGCGTCTTCTACCACCTGCGCTACCCGATGCTGGCGCTCGACATCGTTGCGCAAAAGGTGAGGCGGTTGATGGTGTTCCAGACGCTCACGATGCGCGGCGAAGAGGTGTTCGCCGGTACCACGCGCGACCGCGACATAATGGATCGCGACGATTTCAGCACGCCCGGCTGGCCCAAAATGGCGTTCATCGAGCACAAGTTCGCGGGCGATCCAACCAACCGGTGGGCGCCAAACCATGCCGGGGTGGAGGCAATGCTCCGATCCAGCGGATTGCGCGTTACCGATCGCCCCGGACACGAGATATATCTGTGCGAGCCGGATGAAAATGAGCCCGCCTGGCCGCGTGCCGATGGCGTCGCGGAGCTTCGTTCGGCGACAGGGCGCCCCTGGATCACCGACCAGCTGCAAGACTGACGCAGCACGGACTCGACAGGTGATAGTCTACAGGAGCGAACAGGCCGTAGAGCATCCGGCGCGCCGACTGCGGGAGCTGACGCGTGAATTATGCGCCTGGCAATCTGGAACGGTGCTCGATCTCGATACTGTACGAGACATTCTCATCGAGTTGGGAATCGTTGAGGCCGGGATCGCCGACGTGCTCAGCCCACAGTTCGACACGACCTCGCCGATGATCGGCGCATTTCGTGCGGCCAGTCATGCGGTTGGTCGCGTGTTCATCGCGACCTTGACCGGCGCGGGGCGCGACGAACAACGTGCGATCGCAACTGCGGCAATAGAGAAGCTCAACGCAATCGCCTCGGCAGATCTGCCGGATATGATCGGTGTGGGAACTCCGGAGGGATACGCATACTATGCGCTCTATCCAGAGCAGTATGCCGCCGCCGCAACCGACATCGTGCACTCGATTGCCCCGACTGCTGCCGTATGCATCGGTGTGCGCGGCATCGGAACCAGTCTATCGGCCGCTGTATCCGCAACGCTTGAGCGGCACGGATGCGCGGTGCGTTCGTACACCGTGCGTCCGCATGGTCATCCGTTCGACCGGCAGATCAAGCTATCGCCAGAGCTGGAGCGGGAGCTTACGTCGCGACGCGATGCTCTATTCCTGGTGATTGACGAAGGGCCGGGCCTGAGCGGTTCATCTTTCGCGGGTGTTGCGAATGCGCTCACGTCGCTCGGTATCGAAGACGATCGAATAGTGCTCATGCCAAGCTGGATGCCCGACGGCTCGCGATTCGTCTCGGACGCGGCAAGGGCGCGATGGCGGCGGCATCGGAAAGTGGCTTATACCTTCGAAGAGCAATTGATGCGCAACGATCGGCTTGCCAGCGGGTTTGGAGCGGGCGCCGATCTGGTCGATCTTTCAGCGGGAGCGTGGCGCGATCGCGTTTTCTCTGATCGACTTGCATGGCCCGTGGTGCAGCCACAACATGAACGCCGGAAGTATCTGCTGGATGGCGCAGGCCGCGCGCCGATATTGCTCAAATTTGCGGGCCTGGGACGTATCGGGCGGGCCAAGCGCGTGCGTGCTGAACGCATTGCGGCCGCTGGCTTCGGCCCCGCTCCGATTGACCTGCAGCACGGATTCCTCGCGACCGAAATGCTTCAGGCGAAGCCGCTCTCCACCGCCGACGTGAACCAATCGGTGATCGATCGCATGAGTGATTATCTCGCGTTCGTGGGACGGGAGTTTGCAGCAACAACCACCAGCGCGCGCGATAAGCTCAGCGACATGATCCAGGTGAACACACGCGAGGCGCTGGGCGATGCGGCGAGCTCAACCGTGACACGCTTCATGCGAACCCGCGCCGTGTTTGGTGAGCGTCCCGTTGCGCTCGACGGCCGCATGCTGCCGCACGAATGGTTGCGCAGTGGCGAGACTCTGATCAAGACGGACGCGACTGATCATCACGATGACCATTTCTTTCCGGGTACGCAGGACATAGCCTGGGATGTGGCCGCGACAGCGGTGGAGCTCAGACTGGACGATCCGGCCGAGCGGTATCTGCTTGAGCGGTACATCGCGGCGAGCGGAGATTGGCACATTGCCGAGCGCGTGCCGTTCTACCGCGTAGCGTATCTGGCGCATCGGGTGGGCTACGCAACGCTTGCGAGCGAGGCGCTGGATGAAAGCGATGATCGAATCCGTTGGTGCGCCCAAGCATCAGTATATCGGAATCAGCTGCGCGGCGCACTGGCGCAAATGTCGAATGCAGCGTGATGCGATTCCGTACCGCCTGATCGTGTTCGACGCGGATGAAACGTTGCGGCGCACGCTCGTTCCGGGCCAACCGTGCCCACGCGCATCAGACGAGTGGGAGTTGATGCCCGGCGTTGCTGAGCGACTCCGCTCCGTGCAGTGGGGCATGAGCGGCCCGCACCTTGGAGTTGCGTCCAATCAGGATCAGATCGCGTATGGGCACCTGAGCGAGACGAGAGCGCGGGATCTGTTGTTTGAAATGATCACCGCCGCGACTGACCACGTCCCACCCGGCGATGCCGTTCAGCTCTGTCGTCACGCGCTGGAACAACCGTGTGATTGCCGTAAACCCCAGCCCGGGATGTTGCTTCGCATTATGGATCACTACGGAGTGTCGCCCGCTGAGACACTATTCGTCGGCAACGCGTTGACTGACGAGGAGGCTGCGCGACGTGCCGGTACGTCGTTCGCCTTCGCCAATGACTTTTTCGATTGGGGCGGGGAGCAACAATGAGGGAGCAATCTTGATCGAAGCGATCATGTTCTGGCATGAGCCGCACAACAAGTCGCACTGGGACATTTTCCTCGATCCCGACTGGCGCGAGTTCAGCCACATGACGGCACTCGCAGCACAACGCGTCCGCGCGCTCTGCTCCGAGCTCACGCTGGTGCTTGGGGGCATATCACCCATCGATCCGGGATTTATAACGCTGCTCAAGCGGCGCGGCCTGCTCGACCTGCTCGATGTTGTCGCGGTACACGGTTTCCCGCTGGACTGGAACCACTGGCGCCTGGACGAGTGGCCTCAGAAGATCGCGGAAATAGAAGCCGTGACGGACCTGCCGATCTGGGTCACCGAGACCGGTGTCTCTACGTTCGGCGCCGATGAGGTGCAGAAGTTCGGGGTGCAGCGCACGGCGGAGCTGCTGCTGGGCCGCGTGGATCGCGTGTACTGGTACAGCCTGCTCGATCTCCCTTCAGCCTGGGAGGCCACAACGCGACACAAGGAGAGCGAAGGTAGCTCATACTACCGTCACTTCTACATGGGGATGATGCGCGAGGACGGTACGCCCAAACCGTCGACCGAGCTTTTCAATCCCGAGCTTGGCATCTGTCAGTGGTTTCATTTTGAGGACCCTCGGCTCGAGTTCGCCGTGGATTGGCTGCGCAGGTTGGGCGTTACCAAGGTGCGAACGGGACTCAGTTGGGCCGACTGGCTTCGCCCGAATTCCGCTGCCTGGTTCGATCGCATGATGGATGCGCTGAGTGAATTCGACGTCACCGCGACGCTTTGCTTCACGCCGGAGTCGCGCGGCAAGCAGCCGCATCACACCAGCCCGCCGATCGTTCCGGAAGAGTTTGCCGATTTTGCCGCGGAAATGGTGGAGCGGTACGTGTTGCCCGACAGGCGTGCACAGGTGAGCGCCGGAGCGGCATCGGCCACGATCGGGTTGCGCTGACCGCACACGCGCAGGTTCAACTGTGACGAGAATCCTGCTCGTGCGCCACGCCATGTGCGATCCAGTGGGTCACCGGCTGGCTGGACGCACGCCGGGCATCTCACTGAACGGTGTTGGGCGTGCACAGGCGGGGAGCCTCGGACAGCGCTTCACAGGCGCCGACATCGCGGCCGTGTACACGAGTCCTCTGGAGCGAGCGCGCGAGACGGCCGCGGCCGTAGCAACGGTTGTGAACCGCACGGCCATCGATTTAGCTGGCCTGAACGAGATTGATTTTGGCGCGTGGACAGGCTGCAGCTTCGCGGAGTTGCAGCCGCTACCCGAGTGGCAGAGGTTCAACCTGCAACGCAGTACCACGCGCATCCCTGGTGGTGAGCTGATGCTCGAAGCGCAGACCCGCGCGGTTGCCGCGATCGAGAATTTGAGAGCGCGCCATCCGGCCGAAGCCGTCGTCGCAGTGTCACACTCCGACGTGATAAAGAGCGTGCTTGCGCACTATTGTGGCATTCCGCTAGACAACCTGATTCGGATCGAGATTGCTCCGGCCTCGGTGAGCATACTGACACTGGAGCCGTGGGGCGATCGGATACTGCGCATGAACGACACAGGGGACATGCTCCAGGGTTGAGTCTTGCGCGCTGCGCAGAACCCTCCAATTCCGCCTTTGACCTCCACCCCCATCAGGCCCTTTGCGTCGGTCCTTTGCACTGGTCCTTGACACGGAGCGTGTTCGGCATCACGTTTTGTGGCGTCATGTAACCGGTTACATGAAACCGGTATTGACGGGAGGTTGGGGATGCCACGTCAGCGGGATGG
>JBPCNJ010000039.1:0-4884 GCA_051001375.1 Gemmatimonadaceae bacterium | reverse complement strand
AATCAGTGCGGGGGACGTCCGTGCGTGCGCGGTATGCGTATCCGCGTGATCGACGTCCTGGCTCTCCTGGCATCCGGACTCTCAGCGGAGCAGGTAATCGAAGAGCTGCCCGACCTGGAGCTTGCCGGCGTCGCGGCTTGCCTGAGGTTTGCCAACCGCCGCGGCCCGAGCGGCCCGTGCAGTGGTGATGACCAAGGACAGTGACTTCGTCGATCTGCTCACTCGGCACGGGCCGCCTCCGCAGATCATCTGGCTCACATGCGGTAACACCACCAACACGGCACTCCGAGCAATCCTTGAGGGAGCATGGCCGCGAATCGCAGAGTTGCTGTCGTCGGGCGAGCCGTTGTTCGAGATCAGCGGACGCTTCATCTAACCACGTGTTGCAGCAGGCGGGCAAGCTGAAGATGGCTCGCTCTATTTTCTCGTACAGGCGCGCAACGATCAATCCTGCGGCGGACCCGGTTTAACCGATCGCTTTACGGTTCGCTTCGTCGTCCGCTTGGACTTGGGTTTGGCGCGCGTTGCCTTGCGCGCGGACTTCGCCGGACTTGGCGCCTCTACGTCGGCGGCGCCGAGCTGCAGCCCGAACAACTCCGACAGGTTCGCGTCTGCCAGCACTTTTCGGTTCGACGGTCCAAGCTTCTCGAGCCGTACGCTCTCGTCCGCCTTTGCGATAAGATCTTCGGCCTTCACCTCGCGAAGCGTGAAGAGTAGCTCGGGGTGTTGGTCCAATCGGGCACCGACTCCATACAGCACGGCGGCTACGTGCTTGCACATCGACGCCCAATCCGGACAGCTGCACGAGAACTCGATCTCCTTGAGAGCTGGAAAGAGACCCGTTTCCTCGCGGCAGACGCGCTCCATCACAGCCTTCGAAAAACGTCCCTGCAACAGCTCGATCAGCGAATCGATCGCGCCCGAGCTGCCCTTGCAGATGGCGCTCCATCGTGCCTTCGATACCGGTGAGACCTTGATCCCGACTTGATACAGCGACGTGCCACTGACGAGCGCCTCAACGGTGCCAGGGCCGACCTCGAGGTGCAGCACCAGGCCGTTGCGCACATAGCTCCGACCGCGTGGCAGTCGGTTCGCGAGGTCGCTGTAGCGCTCCAGATTCGTGCACCAAGCCGTTCCCCAGAAGGTGCGAGCGATGGCGCGGCCTTCCACGACCACCGGCATGAGCTTCCGTCCTTGCTTCTCGAGCTTCGCCTTTTCGCGCTTGGCCTCGAGCCGCTGCTGGGCGACCGACTTGTGGGGCGCCCAGCCCCACCCGTAGAACGACACGCATCACTCCTTGATCGCCGCGTTGATGTCGAGCGACACGAGCCGAATCAGCTCGTCGTCATTCATTTCCGTCACGTTGAGCTCCGCTCCGCCTCCGAGCAGGTTCGTGGAAAGGTGCGCCTTGGATTCGATGAGCCGATCGATCTTTTCTTCGACCGTGCCGCGACAGACGAACTTATGCACCAGCACATTCTTTACCTGACCGATACGAAAGGCGCGATCGGTCGCCTGGTTCTCCACCGCGGGATTCCACCACCGGTCGAAGTGAATGACGTGCGATGCCGCGGTCAGGTTGATACCGGAGCCGCCCGCCTTGAGCGAGATCACGAAGAACGGCACCGTTTCGTCGTCCTGAAATCGCCGCACGAGATCCTTGCGCTTCCTGACGTCAATCCCACCGTGCAGCACGAGCCCGGGCCGGCCAAAGACACCGCCAAGAAACGAGGCGAGTGGATCTGTCATCTCGCGAAACTGCGTGAACGCCAGCGCCTTCTCCTGCTTCTCGGCGATCACCTCCGCAAGTTCGCGGAGACGCGCGAACTTGCCGCTGTCGTCCTCCTTCCACGTATTATCGCCCAGCCACTGCGATGGGTGGTTGCAGATCTGCTTCAGGCGCGTGAGGGACGAGAGGACGACACCCCGACGGCGAATGCCGTCGGCGGGAGATACGGATGCCACCTGAGCGCGCAGGTCGTCGACTGCGTCCTGATACAGCGCAGCCTGCCGCCGGCTGAGCTGGCAGTATGCCTTGACCTCGGTCTTGTCCGGCAGATCGGAGATCACCGATCGGTCCGTCTTGAGGCGACGCAGAATGTACGGCCGCACGAGTTCGCGCAGCGGCCCATACGGATTGTGCCCGAGTGTTTGGTCGAGTGTGTGGTCGGGTGTCGCGAGGCGCTTGGTGTACCGGCTGAACTGCGTGGCGGAGCCAAGCAGCCCCGGGTTGATGAAGTCGAAGATGGACCAGAGATCCGAGAGGCGGTTCTCGACGGGCGTACCGGTAAGCGCGACACGGGTACGCGCCCTGAGGGACTTCGCCGCGCGCGTTTGCTTGGCAGCAGGGTTCTTGATGGCCTGCGCCTCGTCCAGAATCACGAAGTTCCATTCCAGTTTTGACAAGCATGGTATTCGCAAGAGCGATCCATAGCTCGTGATCACCAGATCGACTCCAGCGAGCGCCTCCGCGTCGAGCGCGCTCAGTGCATCGCGCGGCATCACCGATGGATGCGCCACCACCGCGCGCAGCGTCGGCGCGAACCGCGCGATCTCCGACTCCCAGTTCGCGAGTAGCGAGGTGGGTGCAACGATCAGGCTGGGCAGCCGTGTTCCCCAATCAACGCGAGGTCGCTTCTGGTGTTGCTTCTGGTGTCGCTTCTGGTGTTGCTTCTGGTGTTGCTTCTGGTGAAGCAGCAACGCGAGCATCTGAATGGTCTTGCCGAGGCCCATGTCGTCAGCCAGGCAGGCACCGAGTCCCAATCGCGAGAGTAGATCCAACCAACGAACGCCGGCCTCCTGATATGGCCGCAGGGTGCCGCGCAGTTGTCGTTCAGGATCGACCGGTACCGCGAGCTGTGCTGGCGACCGGAGCTCGCGCAGAACGGTCGCCAGCCACGGACCGGCGGCGACGTGCGACCACGACGGATCGGGCGATCCCGCATCGCCATCATCGTCGATGTCGGAAACGTCCGCTCGCGACAGCAGTCGCGTAGCCTCGGCGAATGAGAGCCCGTGCTCGGCGGCCATGCGCTCGGCTGCCTTGAATCGCCCGAGCGTGCGGGCGATCTCATCGGCGTCGACCTCGACCCAGTGTCCGCGGATGAGAGTGAGCCCGTGTGTGCCGGCGAGAATCGACCGGACCTCAGCGGCGCTCAGACACTCGCCGTCGAGGGTCACGTCCATGTGGAAGTCGAGCAGGGCCTCGGTGCCGAGGCCCGCCGGTGGGCGCGTGCCGACGGTTGCCGTGACCTGTGGTCGCGGCGGCCCTCTGCCGCGCCAGCTCGCCGGCATGCGGACGATGATGCCCGAGCGCTCGATCGTCGGCAGATCGGAAAGCAGGCGAAACGCATCCGTCGCCGACCACCGCAGCGGGTGGAATATCTCGCCGGCGTCGACCATCTCGCGCAACCATCCGCACTGTTCGGAGGCGCGTTGAACAGGAAGCAGCAATGAGAGAAGTCTCTCTCGGTTCCTTGCCCCGGCATACTCGTGCAGCGCATCGCCGAGTGGGAGATGCTGTGCCTTGCCATGGGCCGAGAGCTGGTGCGTGTAGGTGGCGAGAAAGGCGAACGGGGCCTCGTCATCGCGCGGGTTCAGCGCGAGATTGAAGTGCACGCGTCCGACGACGTTCCAGGCAGAGTTGAGCCGCTTGAGCAGCTGTTCTACCGACAAGCCTGTCTCGACGAGTCTCGCGGAAAACGCCATTCCGGTCTCGCGCCAGAGCTTCGCGAGCACATCCGCCGTGATGTACTCGGCGCCTTGCATCGCCGGCGTAGCGAGCACAAGTGATTCGAGTTCGGCGGGCTCCGGCGGCGCAAGCGGTGTGCACGCGCCAGCGGCATCAGCAGCGGCATCAGCAGCGGCATCAGGCCGGGTGGCAACGGCGGTCACATACCGTGCGCCGAGCTCTCGCCAGTAGCTGAGGGCGGGCGGGAGTACCGCCCCGATCTCCGCGCCACCGAGCTGGAGGAGACCGGACCCCGAGCTCTGCTCGAACGCATCGGCGAGGCGCCGCGCGAGCGCGGGATCGAGCTCGGGCGCGTCGTCGGATGCAACGAGCCGAAGGCGACCATGCGGCGTGAGTGACGGAGTGAGGCGGGTCTGGTTCAAGTCGGCTAACTGGTCAGTGACGAGCCCAGCGAGAAAGTCGGCGGACCCCTCCTTGATCGACTGCGCTAACACTGTCCCGCGGAGAACGATCGGGCCACCTGTCAGTATTTTGAACGTTGGATAGCGCTGCTGGGTGATGAGCGTTCTCCCATCCAACACGACGCAGTCCCCGTTGCTGCTATTGAGTCGTATCCGCCACCGGCACCGGAGACAGCCTGTCCACCACAGCCGCCAGCTCCGTGTACGCGGCGGGTGACAGCACCTTGAACGGCTTTGTCACGTACGCAATCTTGCCGTCCGGACCCACCACGAATAGTGAGCGGTTATCCACGTTGTTCTTGGCGTCGTACGCGCCGTACAGCTTCCCGACCACGCTTCCCTTGTCGCTGGCGAAGGCTATCGGAAAGTCGTCCTCACGTGCCCACGAAGCGAGCGTCGTATCGGCATCAACACTGATCCCGATGACGGCGACTTTGCGACCGTTGTTGAAGAGCGATGCGTACCGATCCCGGTACGCTTCCATTTGGACTGTTCAGCCCTTGGTTCGCGCCTGATAGAAAAACGCGAGGACGACTGTCTCCCCGCGGTAATCCGCCAGGTGCACCGGTCCTTTGAGTAGCCCGTACCGTGTTGCACCGGGGAGTGAGAAATCCGGCGCGATGCTGCCGACCGACGGGCCAGCCGCCGGCGCCGCCTGCTGCTGTGCTTGAGTCTGCGCCGACGCGTTCGATGCGAGCGCCGTCACCGCGAGTGCGGCCATTCCTATCCAGC
>JBPCNJ010000038.1:0-7550 GCA_051001375.1 Gemmatimonadaceae bacterium | reverse complement strand
AGGGGGGGGGGGGGTAAAGTTTTGTGTTCTGGGAGGGGGGGGGACGTGGGCGGTTCCCCTTCCCCCGCCAGCATCATTGGGTAACCAGGCCCGGCTGGTTCGCGGCTGGTACGTCGCCCCAGCCGTTGTTCGCCGGGTTCCAGTCCGGGACGGATGGGTCGGGCCAGAGCCCCACTCCGGTAACTTTATCGGCGCCGAGCACGGTCGCGTTGAAGGTGTCTCCCGCTGCCCAGACGTCGACCGGGAGCGTGATGTCCTGGGTTCGGCCGGACGCGAATTTGACGCGCATCGTCACCGGGAACGGAATGCCGCCGACGTTCTTTAGCACGACCGTGGTGGTGCTATCCTTGTTCGCGGTCACGCCAGCGACGCCGATGTCGAGAACCCTGGTGGTGTAAAACATATTGTGCCAGTACCATGACAGATCGGCGCCAGCATAGTTCTCGACGGTACGAAAGAAGTCTCCCGGGGTCGGATGCTTGAACGCCCAGTTTCGGATGTAGCGCCGGAATGCGGCATCGAATGCGTCCTTACCGACCACGTGGTTTCGCAGCGTCAGCAGCACCACCGCGGGTTTGCGGTAGCCGATCGCACCAAGCGCGGCGAGATTGATGTGGTCCGGCGCGGTCATGAGTGGAGACTCGATGCCGCGGTCGCGCACATCCCTGTAGTTCTTCAGGTACGCGGGATACACGTCCATCCCACGCTGCGTCCCGGCATAGCGCTTCTCCAGGGCGAAGGTGTTGATGTAGGTGTTGAACCCTTCGTCCATCCACGCGTAGCGACGCTCGTTGGAGCCGACGATCATCGGGAACCACTCGTGGCCGTGTTCGTGGTTGATGGTCCCGAAAATTGACGCCGGATCTCCGTCGGCTGAGCCGTAGTGCACCATCACGAACATGGGGTACTCCATCCCGCCAACCGTGCCCGCGACGCTGGTCGCCTGCGGGTAGGGATATGGGAACAGCAGCTCCGAGTAGTGCTTGATGCTGAACTGCGTCTGCTCCGCGGCCGACTCCCATGCCTTCCCTGCCTTGGCGATCTGGTAGTACGACTGGGCCAGCACGCCCTCCGGATTTCCCTCGATCGGTCCGGTGCTCACGGCATCCCAGCGGAAGTCCGGTGCGCCGGCCCATGCCACGTCGCGCACATTGCGCGCGATGAAGTGCCAGGTTTTTGACCCCGGTGTCACCCGTGCGTGCGCTTCGTCACCGGTGATGATCGGGACCACGGCCGATGTGCTCCGTGATGCCTGCGCCAACCGCGTGCGCTCGGCAGCCGTCAGAACCTGGGCCGGGTTCTGGAGCACTCCGGTGGCGGCGATGGTGTAGCCGGCCGGAGCGGTCACGCTGAAATCGATGTCGCCGTATTCGAGATAGAACTCGCCCTGACCGAGATATGGATCGGTATTCCAGCCGCGCACGTCGTCGTACACCGCCATGCGTGGATACCACTGCGCGATCTCGTACAGGGTACCATCACGCCCCATGCGATCGCTGCCGTGCTCGGGAACGCGGAACCTGAAGCCCATCGTGATCGTGACGGCGCTCCCTTTGGGAACCATCGGCCGGTCCAGATTGACGCGCATGCGAGTGTCGCTCACGTCGAAGCGCGCCGTGCGCCCGTCCACCTGAACATTGGATAGATCATAGCCACCGGCAAAGCCACGCACGCCCCAGCGCGAGTTGGCGGGATTGATGGCGGAGCCCCAGCTTCCGGGCTTGTACAGATTCTGATCTATCTGCATCCACAGGTAGTGCAGCGTGTCCGGCGAGTTATTCCGATATCGAACGCTGACCGTGCCGCTCACCATCTTGTTGGTGGTATCAAGAGCCGCGGTGATGGTGTAGTCCGCGCGCTGTTGCCAGTAGTCCGGACCCGGCGCCCAGTTGGAGGACCGGTACCTGTTTGGCCCGGGCCAGTCGACGTGGCTGTTATAGAATGGATCGTCCGTAGCGGTGCTCATGCTCGGCGCCGTGCTTGGAACCGTGCTTGGAATCGGGGCTTGCGGCGGCTGCTGGCCCTGCGCCCGCAATGACGGTGAGGCAGAGGCAATGACGCCGGCTGCCAGTGGCAGGAATGACCTGGAAATCTTCAAGATGAATTGCTCTGTAAGAGAAAAACGCAGCTCACCGGATAATACGTTCCGCGCTCTTGCGGCGCGGTGCTAATCGCGGCATCATCCCGCGCAATGGACTCAGCCAATCTCACCGCTCCCGATTCCGTACGCACGCTTGGCCAGCTCGGGCCCGTTTCCGCACTTGGCATTGGCTCGTTCGCTGGCGAGCCGACAGATGCCGATGACGCACTGTATGTGAGCGCGACCACGGACGCTCTGAAGCACGGAATCACGCTGGTGGACACGTCGATCAATTATCGCAGCCAGCGCTCTGAGCGCGCAATCGGCAAGGCGCTACGCGACTGGAGAATTGGTTCCAGCGGTGGTTCTAAGAGTGCTTCGGACCGGGCGCATATCACCGTCTGTAGCAGGGGGGGATACATTCCACTCGAGGCGCCGGCGCCGGCATCGAAGACCGAGTATCGGAACTATGTGGAGCGCGAGTATTTCAACTCCGGGATCATTCATCCCGACGAGCTGGTAGCCGGCGGCCACTGCATAGCGCCCACTTTCATGAGCGATCAGATAGCGCGTAGCCGAGCGAATCTGGGCGTGGACGTGATTGACCTGTATTATCTGCACAACCCGGAACAACAGTTGGACGGCGTGTCGCGCGACGTATTCACGCAGCGGCTGCGCGACGCGTTTGCCGCGCTCGAGGCGTGCATGGGCGTAGGCGCGATCCGCGCTTACGGCTGTGCCACATGGCACGGACTGCGCGTAGGTCCGGATGCGCCGAACCATCTATCGCTCGAGGCGCTGGTGAACACGGCGTATGAAGTCGCTGGCGACGACCACCATTTCGCGGCGGTGCAGCTGCCCATCAACCTGGCGATGAGTGAGGCCGTGCGCGTCCCGACGCAGATGGTGAAGGGCCAGCTTCGCACGGTTCTGGAGGCTGCCTCGGAGCTGGGCGTATCGGTTGTGGCGTGCGCACCGCTGATGCACGGGAAGTTGGCAGAAGGGCTGCCGGACGAGGTGCGCGCTGCCCTCCCGGCAGCGCCGACCGACGCTGGGCGGGCGCTGAACTTCGTGCGCACGCTCCCCGGTGTCACGAGCACCGTTGTCGGGATGCGCTCGCTCGCGCACGTGGAAGAGAACGTCGCGCTGTTAGGCGCCGCTCCAGCGCTGGATTGATGTAGCGTCAGTGGGTCGAGGCCGTGTCCCGAGCACCCTCCTGGATTATCTCCACGTTCCGCACCGCACCGGTTTGGTAATCCACCGCGATTACCCGGTGAGCATTGGTGTCAGCGACGTACGCGAAGTCAGTACCGCACGCAACGCTTGCCGGCTCGTGCAGCCCGCGTACCCACGTCGTTACGCGACGTTCGGCGGGTTCGAGCCACTTGAGGCAATCGTTGTACGAGTCCGCGATGAGAATGCGACCGTCGGCGTGCAGCGCCACACCCTGTGAGTGCTGTAACCTCACTTCATCGCCCACGCCGTCGCGATCACCGAAGTCGAACAGGCCCGTGCCGACAAAGGTGCGGACGGCGCCCGTGGGGTCGATGTCGGCGAACCGTATGGCGGAAGTTTCGGCGTCGGTGAAGTAGAGGGCAGAGCCGTCGGTTGTGATGCCCATCGGCTGCGCCAGTGCCGCCCCGAGCAACGGACCGTCGAGCAGGCTTTCGCTCCGGTTGCCGGCGTGAATGCGCGAGACGCCGGTGGCGGGATCAATTGCGTACAGCTGATGCGTGCCCGCCATCGCGACGAATAGCGTGCCGTTTACGACGGTCACATCCCATGGCGAGGACAGTGCGCCAGCGGCGGCATCTTCCGCTGTTCGAAGCTCATGGCCGGTACCCGCGATCGTGCGCAGCGCACCGGTGTCGAGATTGATGGCGCGCACGGCATGGTTGCCGGCGTCGGCGACGTACAGCTCGTTTTCACCAAAGGCCATTCCGTGCGGCGAACCGAAAGAACCCGGAATGCCATCGTCGAAACCGGATATCCCGCTGCCTACAACGTGGCGCACACGAATGGCAGGTCCACTCGTGGGTCCATCCCGACCCAACGTGCCGATGAGCACTCGATGGTGCCCGGTATCGGCAATCGCTATTCGATCACCATCAATCGCGACGCCGTCGGGATAACACAGCGTACCGGCGGGGAGCACCGGTCCCTGCACCGGGAAGTTCTCCGTTCCTCGCACGATCTCGTCCTTTGCCCTGGCTGCCGCGATCATGCTCTCCAGAAAGGGCGCGATCTCCTCGGCCGTGAACTCGCCGGCGTGCTGACCGAGAACGTAGCCACGGGCGTCAACCATGACGATCGTGGGCCACGCGTTGACCGCGTAACTACGCCAGATTCGGTACTGCCGATCGTTGACCGTAGGATGTACCGCCCCAAGCCGTAGCGATGCGTCTCGAATCCGGTCCGTCACGCGCTCCGCGATGAACTTGCCGCTCTGGACTCCAACGACAGCTAGCTCTTCGGCATATGCAAGCTCGAGCTCCCGCAACTGCGGGAGGATATGAATGCAGTTTATTCAGCCATACGTCCAGAAATCGAGCAGCAAGATCCTGCCGCGGAAATCGGCGAGTTTGAGAGAGCGACCACCAGTGTGGATCCAGTCGAGACCGTCTGGGAAATCAGGCGCGCGAACCGCAGGCTGACGCATCTTCGGGGTTATACGTTCGGGTTATATGTTGAGCAATGGAGCGACGAGCAAAACAGCCAAGAAATCCAGAACCGCAGCCCAAGATACCGCAAAATTCCGCCCACGGCGCGTCAAATCGCGCACCGAACGGGCGGTTCAGGAATCCGTGGGCGGGTGCGCGACCGCACGGACTGTCTGACTTTGTGCGCTGGACGTTTGATCGGGAACGCGGAAAAGGAGCTGGGGCGATTGAGAGCGACGCGGCGGAAACCTTGACGCGATTGCCGCAATTCCCGCTCGCCAGGCCGGACTTCCCGGAGAGGACGGCGCCGGGCGAGATGGTCGTGACGTGGGTTGGTCACTCGAGCTTCCTGCTGCAGCTGGATGGCGTCAATATCCTGCTGGATCCGATATGGGGAGAGCGAGCTTCCCCGGTCAGCTTCGCGGGACCGAAGCGGCACGCGCCGCCCGGCATTGCCTTCGATGCGCTTCCGTCCATCGACGTGGTCATTCTATCGCACGATCACTATGATCATCTCGATCTGTACACGGTTCGACGGCTGGTACGGGAGCATCCATCGGCGAATTGGGTCGCACCGTTGCGCGTCGGGAAGTGGCTCGCGCGGCGCGGTGCCGCTGTCGCTGGCGAGCTGGATTGGTGGCAATCGGTTGATCTGCGCGGTCTGACGCTCACGTGCGTCCCGGCGCAGCACTTCTCCGGGCGCAAGATCAACAACCGCAACGCGACGCTGTGGTGCGGTTGGGTGATTCGCTCCTCCTCCTCCCCGACGCGCGCGGTTCTGTTCGCCGGCGATACGGGAAAGCACACTGAGTTCGAAGAGATTACCCGCAGGCTTGGTCCGTTTGACGCGGCGTTCATCCCGATCGGCGCATACGACCCACGCTGGTTCATGCAGCCGGTGCACATGGCGCCGGATGAAGCGGTCGCGGCATACGGCGAAATCATGCGCGCGAACCAGGGTCATCCATGCACTTTCATCGCGATGCACTGGGGAACTTTCAAGCTGACCGATGAACCGCTAGATGAGCCGCCCATCCTGACGCGCGCAGCATGGCGCGCGTCCGGATTGGAACCGGCGCAATTATGGATCGCGCGCCACGGCGAAACGCGCCGCCTTACCGGTTGATCGATACCGGCGTCGCGATCACGTGCAGGTTGTGGTTGATACGCACGCCGGCGATTCCATTCAGTGGCGCGCTCGCGGCCGCAATGGTTGTGACGGGTGAGCCGTTGACACTGATGTTGGCGGTGGTTCCGTTCACGTCGACCTTGATCCCGTACAGCGCCTTACCAGCTGGGTCCTGCTTCGGGATGGCGGCGTTGGCGGTCCAGTCCGTGATCGTGCGCGTGTTGGCGCCGTCGCGTACCTTGACGAGATATTTGCCGTCGCCGCGAACGATGAAGTAGGTGTACTTGCGCGCATTGGGCTGATCCAGGTTGGATCCGCCGACGAACACGCCAAATCCCTCCGGGTGCGACGGAGCGGCGAGCTGCTCAAAGGTTGCCGATGCGCTGTACTTGCCGCGCGCCGAATCGGTGGGCGAGTAGAGGATGTGGGCCGGACCCGTTGTCACCTCCCAGCGTCCGGGCTCTCTGGCGCTGTACGACACGTCGGTCAGCTTGGTATTGGGCTGGTCGAATTGAGCCAGATACCCGTTGGGTAGACCCTTGCCACGCGCAGCGACGTCGCTGTCTGCGGCCGGGGATGCCGCGTTCGCCGTGATCTTGCCCGCCGCCGGCTCACGAGTCGCGTCGTTTGCAGACGTATCGCCCTTACCACATGCAGCGAGGGCCACGCATGCCGCCGCGGTTCCTGCACCCTTCCACAACAGCTGCCGAGTTGTCTGCCGAAATGCACGTTGCATGTACTCCGCTCCGTCGTTGGTTGATCGTTGTTCAGGCTCGTGTGGACGCGAGCGTGGCTGCGAGCGTTGACACTCGAAGGCAGCCCCGGTTGAGTCGGTGTAAAGATACAGCGCAACAAAGTGTGAAAACCCTTGCGCGAAGCACATTTGTGCGCGATTCTTGCTTGGATTCACGTGAGCTAGTCCAACCCCGTTCCGGAGTCAGAGCATGGCAGCCAAGAAATCGTCCCCCAAGAGCTCAAGCCGTAGCGCCGGTTCACGGACCGGCACCCCCAAAAGTGCTACAAAGCGCTCGTCCTCCAAGTCCTCGGCCAAGTCCGCGTCCTCTTCGGCCAGCGCGTCACCACGCCGGAAGACCGCGGCGCGCAAATCAGCGGCACCCAGTTCGGGCGCACGTAAATCGAGCGCCAAGAGCAGCGGTACCAAGACCAGTGGTACCAAGACTTCCGCGCGGGAAAGTGGCACGAGTGCCGGCATGAAGAGTAGCTCCAAGAGCGGCGCTAGGAAGACCGGCTCGACCAGTAAGAGCAGCACCAGTTCTACCGGTGCTCGGAAAGGTGGCGTGGCGAAGAAGGCTTCAGGCAGCAAGACCGCCGGGCGCAAGACTTCCTCGACTGGAAGTTCCACGCGCAGCAGCTCCGCGAAGAGTGCGGGCAAGACCGCGAGCAAGCGCAGCACACCCAAGACGCAGACGTCTGTGGAGCGCGTGAAGCGCGTCGCGGCTGGCATCTTTGATCAGGCCGGGCAGCTGGTCGATCAGGTAACGACGGTGACCACGGAATTCGTGACTGAGAAGTTCTAACCCACGTACGTATCCACTCGGCGGTGCATTGCGCGCCGCTGAGCTCCGGGCGGCTACGTAGGAGCTAGCCCGGGTTCGGGGGGCGGAGGTGGGGGTGCGGGGGCGCGCTCCACACAACCCTTCCATTCCTCCCAAAACCACTC
>JBPCNJ010000037.1:0-3796 GCA_051001375.1 Gemmatimonadaceae bacterium | reverse complement strand
TTGGCCGGATACGCGAAGAGACCGCCGCCCAGAAGGTTTCGGTGGAAGTCGGCGACCAGCGACCCAACATAGCGCACGTTCATCGGTTCGCGCTCTCCATCGAGTCCGCGGTAACGTCGCATGAGCGCACGCGTATCCTCATCCCAATACTGCTCGTATGAGTCGTTGACGGAGAGATAACGGCCGTGTGTCGGTGTCTGAATGTTGGGATGCGACAGCAGGAATTCACCGATCTGCGGATCCAGCGTAAACCCGTGTACTCCCTGGCCCGTGGTGTACACCATCATCGTGCTGGAACCGTAGATGATGTAGCCCGCTGCCACCTGCCGTCTGCCAGGCTGTAACATGTCTTCCATCTCCCCGCGCGCGCCACGCGTGATCTTCCGCAGAACCGAGAAGATCGTTCCCACCGGCACATTCACGTCTATGTTGGACGATCCGTCCAGCGGATCGAACAGGAGGCAGTACTTGCCGCACCGGAAGTTGTCCGGAATCTGGATGATGTCCGGTTCTTCCTCCGACGCCATCGCGCAGAGACGCCCACCGTGATCCATCGCCTTGACGATGATGTCGTTGGCGATAACGTCGAGCTTCTGCTGGATCTCGCCCTGAACGTTCTCCTGTTCCGTGGCACCGATGATGTCCGCCAGGCCAGCCATGCGGACCTTGTTCGCGATCATCTTGGCGGCAAGTCCAATGTCGTACAGCAAGCCTGAGAGCTCACCCGTTGCTTCCGGGTAGAGACGCTCCTGCTCGATGATGTACCGTTCGATCGTTACGACGGATGTCGCGGTGTGCTTGACCATAAAACCCTCTCGGCGAACTGATCGGCATCGGCTTCATACCGATTCCGGGAATACCCATGGCAAATGGACTCCCAAAGGTAACGCATGGGGAAAGCTTTGTCCCGCTGGTACTGCCTGACGTGCCCAAGCTCGTGCAGCAGAAGTCGGGGCGACGAGCGTCTCGCGTCCGCGAGAAAAATAGTCGAACGCAGCGTTATCCCCGCAACGGTGCGCTGGCCGAGCAGCCAGCCGCCGATCCGGAGCGGCAGGCCGCCCTCACGCCAACGCGCCTCCTCCAGGACCGGGTACGCAGACAGAGTCTCCGCTGGAAGACACAGACTTTGTCCGATCGCCGTCCGCAGGAGCAGGTTGAAGTATGCCCGCACGCGTTGCTTCATCCCAAGTCTCATCCCGACCAAACCGCGGCGACAATGGCGACGCTCGCGACGAGAGCTGCGCGAGCGGGGAATCGGCTAACGCACGCCACAATCACCGCGACCGCCGCGATACCGAGCAACAGCGCCGCCGTCGCGGTTAGTGCCACGGCAATGGCGGCATGCGGAATGCCTGCCCCTATCCGCGCCACGGCATCAAACGCCGCGAGCAGCGGATGCGATGCGGCTGCGACGAGCCGAGCGGCACGGGGCCAGGGCGCGAGCAACATGGCCAGGAAGAGCATCGGCTGCGCGAGCGCCAACACGGGGTCGGCAACGAGGTTTGTCAGCGGCGCAATCAAACTCAACCTTCCGAATGCCGACGCGACCAACGGAGCTGTGACGAGGGTCGCGACGGTAGAGATGAGCAGCGCCCGCGTCACTTTTCCGCGCCAGCCGCTAATGTGCG
The DNA here is from genome assembly GCA_051001375.1 of Gemmatimonadaceae bacterium. GTDB lineage: Bacteria > Gemmatimonadota > Gemmatimonadetes > Gemmatimonadales > Gemmatimonadaceae > Fen-1247. The sequence continues at coordinate 2,168 of JBPCNJ010000037.1, read as the reverse complement.
CCACCACTGTGCGGCGATTCAGAGCTCCTCCCGCAATGAGCGCCGCCATGCCACCGACGCTCAGCTGATATCCCAGATCGGTAACAGTCTCCGGACGAACGAGTGGGATGAGCGCGCCTACTGCCAGCGCTGCCCATCGAGATGTATGACGCTGCAACGCTCTCGACCCGACAACGACCGATATCATCACCGCCGAGCGAACGGCGGGTGGCGGAAAGCCAAGCATACAGACGTACGCGAGCACGACGGCGACCGCGCTGGCGGAGGCAACTCGCGGCGGCAAGCGCATGATGTGCAGCATCAGCAACACGGACCCGGCAGTAATGGTCACGTGCATGCCCGATATCGACAGCATGTGAACGATTCCCGCGTCTGCGTAACGGTTCTTTACCTCGCGCGGGATCTCACTCTGATCCGCCACAAGCAAAGCCTTCGCGAGCGGCGCATCATCGCCGAATGCAACGTCGATGTTGTGCGCCGCACGCAGCCTCGACCGTTCCGCGAACTGGGTCGAGTCCGCGTGTGGTTGAACGCCAAACTGTGTTCGCGGCGCGGGCGAAGCCACTGCTAACGCCCAACCCGCGAACAGGTACAGCAGACTTGCGGTCGGCGCAACGTCCTGCGCCGCCCAGAACGCCAGAAGCGCCGCTGCGAGGAGCGCGGGCACGGGTGTGTGTCCGAATCCAGCGAGTAACCCGGACGCGAATGCCGCGACCGCCCAGACGATAGTAGGCACAACGATCCGCCAATGTTAGCGAGATTACTGACGCTACCATGCTCCAACGTCAACGCGACAACCAGCGCTGCCGTCGCATGCGCAAATCAGTGCATGGGCAGCGCGGTGCGCATGCTTACGATGCTGCCCGTGAAGGTCGATCCCGTCGTGCCTGTCAATTCGACGTGATGATATTGGCCGATCATTGTTACGTCGCCCGGAATTATCACGGTCTTGGAGTCGCGGGTGCGCGCCTGAAGCAGACCGCCGCGGCGTGCGTCCTTCTCTATCAATACCTCACACCGCTGCCCCAGCCGTGTGAGGTTGCGCGCGCGCGAGCCCTCGCGGACCGTAGCGATGAGCCGCGCCAGCCGCTCACTCGCGACTTCGTCAGAAATTGCATCGCTCGCCGGGAATCGAGTCGCTGGAGTTCCATCACGCATCGAGAACTTGAAGGTAAAGGCATCGTCGAAGCGGACCTCGCGCACTACACTCAACGTCTCCTCGAAGTCAGCCTCGGTCTCGCCCGGAAATCCGACGATGATGTCCGTAGTCAGCGCCAGTCCCGGAATGGCGGCACGCAGCCGTTCGACGCAGGCCAGATATGAGTCCCGCGTGTACCGCCGGAGCATCCGCTTCAACGTGCGCGACGAACCCGACTGCATCGGCAAGTGCACGTGCTCGCATACGGTGCCCGTGTCTGCCATGGCCGCTATGGCGCGATCACTGAAATCGTTGGGATGCGGACTGGTAAAGCGCACGCGCCGAACACCAGGAATTGCACCCACGCCGCGCAGCAGATCGGCGAAGTCGTGCGTCCCGTCAGTGTACGAGTTCACCGTCTGACCGAGTAATACGACTTCGGTCATTCCCTCGGCAACCACGCGCTCGACTTCCGCGACGACGTCCGCCAACGCGCGGCTCCGCTCAGCTCCGCGCGTGTACGGCACGATGCAGTAAGTGCATCGGTAGTCGCAACCGCGCTGGACGGGGATCCATGCCTTGACCTTGTCAAAGCGTCGCGCAGTGAAATCCTCGTAGTGCTCTTCCAGGTCAAAGTCGGTCGACGCTGAGCGCACGCCGTTGCGCGCGTTGTCGATCAGCGTAGGCAGGGCCCGATATCCGTCCGGGCCGACGACAAGGCTCACATGCGGAGTTCTGGCCAGCAGCGCCGGGCCAAGCCGCTGTGCCATGCACCCTGTCACGCCCATGATCGATGTTGGCGTCATGTGCCTTTTCAGCTCACCCAACCGGCCTACCGCGCGTTGCTCGGCGTGGTCCCGGATCGCACGCGTGTTCACCAGAATCACGTTCGCCCCATCGGGACTCTGAATCGCGTCATAGCCGCTGGCCGCGAGCTTGCCGAGCATGAGCTCGGTGTCGCTCACGTTCATCTGACAGCCGTAAGTTTCTATGTAGACGGTGGGACGGGCCATGCTTGAATTGTCACGTC
>JBPCNJ010000036.1:0-13930 GCA_051001375.1 Gemmatimonadaceae bacterium | reverse complement strand
GGTATGAACTGGACGACGATCAGCCCCGACCTCACGCTGCCAAATAACCGTGCGCCGCTGCCGACGGCAAACGCGCAGGAGCAACCCGTGCGCAATGCAATTGAGTCGATATCGGCCTCGAGCGTGGCACCGGGAACGATCTGGGTGGGAACGAACAACGGCCTGATCCAAGTAACCAGAGACAATGGCAAAACGTGGGATGACGTCACGATCCCCGGGCTACCGAATCCGTCACGCGCCGACGTCATGGCTATTGACGCGTCGCATCAGAATGCAGCCACGGCATACGCCGCGGTCGATCTGCACACCACGGGCGACTACACGCCGTACCTGTATCGCACGCACGACTACGGAAAGACGTGGACCCGAATCGTGAACGGGCTGGCCACGTCTCAACCGAGCGGTAGCTTTGCGCGAGTCATCCGGACAGACCCGGAGAAGGCCGGACTGCTCTTCGCGGGTACGGAGAGCTCGATGTATGTGTCCTTCGACGATGGTGACCACTGGCAGTCGCTGATGCTCAACCTGCCGAACACATCCTATCGCGATATCACGTTCCATGGTAACGACCTGATCGTTGGGACGTACGTGCGTGGCATCTGGATACTCGACAGCTACGCGGTGCTGCGGCAGTTGACACCCGCGCTCCCCGACGAGCGGGTACACCTCTTCGCGCCGGCCGAAGCGGTTCGCGTGCGCCGCAATGTGAACGCGGATACGCCCTTTCCACCAGAGGTGCCGCACGCGCTCAACCCACCTGATGGCGCGATCACCTACTACTCTCTCGCATCGAAGCCGGCGGCAGACATGGCGCTGGACGTGATGGACGCGTCAGGCACGGTGGTGCGCCACATGTCGAGCGCACCGAGTGCGACAGTTCCGGAAGCCACACATCCTCCAGAACCAAACTTCTGGCTAGCGCCCCCGATGTCATTGCCGACCAACATCGGTATCAACCGCGCCAATTGGGATCTCCGCTACGATTCCCCGCCAGCGTTTGTACACAGCTTCGAGATCAATGCCAATCCTGGCCAGACGCCGCCGTCGCCGGAAGGGCCACTCGCATTGCCGGGAGTGTACACGCTCAAGCTCACGGTGGCCGGTAAGAGTTATGTGCAACAAGTTACCGTGGTGAACGATCCGCGCTCACCTGCGACAATGGCCGAGCTGCGAGCGCAGAACGCTCTGCTGATGAAATTGTTCGATGGTGCAGCAGAGAGCTGGGGCGGCTACAATCAGGTGACCGCGATGCGTCACCGGGTTGCGGAGTACACACACGGGAGCGCTCCATCCGACGTTGTAGCCGCGGCCACGTCGCTCGACGCGAAGCTGGCGGCGTTGAGCGGTACAGTCGGGCAACGGGGCCCTGGTGGATTCTCCGGCGCAGGCGGCACACCCCCACCGCCCAACTTCGTGGCGATCAATGGCGCAATGAACGCCCAGCTCGCTGCGCTCGACAACGGCGACATGGCGCCCAGCGTCGCGTCGATCGCGGGTTACAACGCCGAGTGCTCCAAATTGAAGAGCGCGGTAACGAGTTGGGGGACAATCAACGCCACGGATGTGGCAGCGTTCAACACAATTCTGGCGAAGAACAACGTCAAGCCAATCCGCTCTGCCTCACCCGGGCTGCCCGTTCCAATGTGCGGAGGGCTGTCGCGGTAACCTGCTGTTCTTCCCGGCTCTGGTTCACCAGTGGGCGCATCACAGCCACCCGCGATGTCTGTACACCACGAACGCGAGTCGTTCGGACGCAGCCATCCGAAACGCGGCGAGACGGTCGCTCGGGTTATCGAGCGATCGCAGCGCAATGTCGCGTGACTGCGCCGGTACGCAGACGACCTTGTAGCCAACGTGCTCGAATACCGCGCACGCACGTCGCGTGTGCATGGGTGAAGTGACGAGTGCTATTGTGTGCGTTTCTGCGGGAGGGACCTGCCGCGCTGCGCCGAGCGCCTCGGTGCGTGTGCTCACCACGCTGTCTATGATGACAACGCGAGGCGTGGCTGGAAGCAACGAGATCAGTTGCCTCTGGTCCCGAGCGGTGGTGACCGCCGGATTCGCGAGCGGATGCGGTTGGGTGATGACGAGTGTCGCCGACTTTCCCGCGCGAATCAACGCCAGTCCCGTGAGCAGCCGATCCAGCGCCTCGGGTCCGAGCATCCCGTCATCCGTGACACTGCCGGAGAGCACAACGAGCGCCTCGACACTATCCGGAACCGGGTCGCTCCGGACAAGGCCGGCTGCCAGTGTGCGTGAGACAGGTGTGAACGCGACCACCGACCACGCAGCGATTGCCGCGACCAGGCCGGCCCACATCACGCGCGGCGATCTCGCATAGACGATCGCGCCGAGGACTAGGCCAACCGTGCAGACTGCCACGCGCGTCGGCAGAATTCCGCCAAACAGCAGACTCGATGCGACGAAGCTGGTCACCGCGCCCAGCAGTGCCCCGATTGATGTCCTCTGCGCTGGACCCATCGGTTGGCGCCTGAACCTGTCGGTCCTCATCGACCTAAGTTAGGCGCGCAGCAGCGCTCCGGGCTTCCTCTTCGGTCGATGTTCGCCATTCCTGCGCGCTTTGTCGTAGTTTTGTTTCGTGAATCAGCTTGCAAAAGACCGCACGCGTGGAGGATTCCTGCGCTTCCTTGAAGCCGGGGGCGAGCTGGGTGCGCTCACGCGCGCACACGACTGGTCGTGTACTCCGCTCGGCCCGATCGAATCGTGGTCGCACAGCTTGCGGACTACGGTATCGACCATGCTCGCGTCCCGGCATCCGATGTTTCTGTGGTGGGGTCCCGATCTCATTCAGTTGTACAACGATGGCTACCGGCCCAGTCTGGGTGATCGCCACCCCGAGGCGCTGGGCGCACGCGGGCGAGAGTTCTGGGCCGAGATCTGGCCGGCCATCGGGCCGCAGATTGATGCGGTGCTCGAGCGCAGCGAGTCGACGTGGCACGAGGATCAACTGGTGCCGATCACGCGGAACGGCCGCGTCGAGGATGTTTACTGGACGTACAGTTACAGTCCGGTCTGCGACGACGACGGCAACGTCGGGGGCGTTCTCGTCACAGTGCAGGAGACCACGTCGCGCGTGCAGTTGCTCAGGGCCGAGCGCGTTGCTCGCGCTCGCGCGGAATCCGCGGAGGCGCGGCTCGCGAACGTGTTCCGGCAAGCTCCCGCGTTCATCGCCGTCGTACGCATGCCTGGATACGTCTTCGAGCTCGCGAACGATGCGTACTACGAGCTTGTGGGACGCCGCGACCTTCTGGGTAAGGAGGTACTGGAGTCGCTGCCCGAGCTTCGCGGCCAGGATTTCATAGAGCTACTGGACGAGGTAATTCGAACCGGAACACCCTTCGTCGGCCACGACATGCCGGTTATGCTGCGTCGCACGGCAGATAAACCGCCCGAGCAGCGCTTCGTGACGTTTGTGTATCAACCGTTGTCGGAGACCGATGGTACGCGCTCGGCGGTGTTCGTTCACGGGGTCGATGTCACCGATCAGGTCCACGCGCGCGAAGCGGTCGAGCACGCTCGCCATGATGCCGAACGCGCGCGTGCGGAAGCGGAGCGCGCACGCGGTGAGGCTGACATAGCGCGTGCGGAAGCGGAGAGCGCCAACTCAGCGCAGTCGCAGTTCCTGACCAACATGAGTCACGAGCTTCGAACGCCGCTCAATGCCATTCAGGGGCACGTGCAGCTCATCGATATGGAACTGTACGGTCCCGTAACCGTTGAGCAGCGTGAAGCGCTGGCCCGCGTGACGCGGGCCGAACAGCACTTGCTTGGCCTCATCAACGACGTCCTGAACTTTGCGCGACTTGGCAGCGGAAAAATCGAGTATGACCTCACCGCGGTACGGTTGCACGAGGTTGTCGCTGACATGAGTCCCATGATCGAGCCGCAACTCGCGGCCAGGGGAGTGTCGTACGAAGTGCTCCTCCCCGAAGAGCCCATCGCTGTCTGGGCCGATCGCGACAAGCTGGTGCAGGTGCTGCTCAATCTTCTCTCCAATGCCGCGAAGTTTACGCCCACGCGCGGACGGGTGACGGTGGAAGTTCGCACGCGCGCCGTGGGCGAGCAGCCGGAGGGAGTAGTGTTCCTGTGCGTGGCCGACACAGGCATCGGAATACCTGTCGAGAAACTCGATTCTGTCTTCGAGCCGTTCGTGCAGATCAAGTCAGACTACACGGCGACGCAACAAGGGACCGGCCTCGGCCTCGCCATCAGTCGGGACCTGGCGCGCGGCATGGGCGGCGATCTGCGCGCACGCAGCACCCCCGGAGTCTCGACAACGTTTACCGTGTCGCTCCGCCGCGCCGGCGATCTGGAGTAACCCGCACCGCAGACGGATCGTGTCATGTCTGCGATCTAGATTAGTTCCATGCAATACATCCAGCTCGGCACCACCGGCGTCACCGTCTCCCGCATCTGCCTCGGCTGTATGAGCTACGGCTCACCCGAATGGCGGCCGTGGGTGCTCGGCGACGCTGAGGCGCGGCCGTTCTTCCGGCGCGCGATCGAGGCGGGGATCAACTTCTTCGATACAGCGGACATGGACTCGCTTGGCGCGAGTGAGGAAGTAATGGGGCGCGCGTTGCGCGAGTACGGCAACATGAACGAGATAGTACTGGCGACCAAGGTATTCAATCCGATGAGCCAGGGCCCCAACATGGCCGGGCTGTCGCGTAAGCACATCGTGCAGGGATGCGAGGCAAGTCTCAAGCGGCTCGGTGTGGACACGATCGATCTGTATCAGATCCACCGCTTCGATCCAAAAACACCGATCGAAGAGACACTCGCCGCATTGGATCATCTCGTGCGCCAGGGCAAGCTGCGCTATATCGGCGCAAGCTCCGGTTACGCGTGGCAGCTGATGAAAGCGTTGAGCGTGTCCGAGCGGAACGGATGGGCACGCTTCGTCTCGATGCAGGATCACTACAACCTGCTGTATCGGGAGGAGGAGCGCGAGATGATTCCGCTGTGTCTGGCGGAAGGGCTGGCGGTGATCCCGTGGTCGCCACTCGCGCGCGGCCTGCTGGCCGGAGCGCGCACGTCGCTGGAGGATCGCTCGTCCACCACGCGTGCTGAGAGCGATGAGTACGGCCACATGCTGTACAACGAGCCGAGTGACTGGGAAATTATCGACGCGGTTGGCGCAGTCGCGGCCGAGCGTGGCGTGACACCGGCGGAGGTGTCGCTGGCGTGGCTGCTGTCGCGTCCTGGCGTTACAGCGCCTATTGTGGGGGCGACCAAGCTATCGCATCTGGACGCCGCGATCCGCTCCATCGATCTGATGCTGACCGCCGAGGAGCTCGCAGGGCTAGAGGCGCCGTACCGGCCGCACCCTGTGCGCGGGCATCAGTAGAGCGATATCGGTCGTGACACGGCGGTACCGTGTTACGCGCTACCGCCGAACAACTTGCGCATCGCAGCCGTACACGATGCGGTGAGCGAGAGTCCGCCGCGGGCACCGTACTCCACCGCGTGAACGAGCGCTGCGCCGTCGGCCGGGCGGCGCTCCGGGTCCTTTTCCATGCAGCTCGTTACGAGATGGCAGAACCATCCAGGCGTGTCCGTTGCGCGGTGTGACAGCGGTACCGGTCGCTCCGTCAGGTGCGCAACTATGAACTTCTGCGCAGTCGTTAGGTGCGCAACTATGAACTTCTGCGCAGTCGTTGCTGAGAACGGATGATACCCGACGATCGTCTCGTACACGATGACTCCCCACGAGTACACGTCGGTGCGAGCGTCGATCGCGCCGCCCGCCGCCTGCTCAGGTGCCATGTAGGCTGGTGTGCCGAGTGATGTCCCCATGCTGGTGAGCCGTGCATCAGGCTCCGCATCAGCTTCCGCATCAGCCGCTCCCTTCCGTGCCTCATGGATCGCACGCGCAATGCCGAAATCAGTCACCACAGTGGCGCCGCCGGACAGGAGGATGTTGTCGGGCTTGATATCGCGGTGCACCACATCGGCCTCGTGCGCCGCGGAGAGTGCCTTCGCGACATCGCCGACAAACTGCACCGCCTCGACGAACGGAATGCGTCCGCGCTCCAGCCGCGCACGCAGTGTTTCGCCGCGGATGTATGGCATCATGTAGTACGGTATCTCTCTGGCGGTGTGGCCCGCGCTCAGCACCGGAACAATGTGCGGATGCTGCAGCGTTGCCGCCGCATGTACCTCAGCCGCAAAACGCTGCGCCGACACACCCGAGGCGAGCTCCGGCAGGACCGCCTTGATCACCACCGACCGATCCAGCGCATGGTCGTGCGCGACGAAAACACGCGACATTCCACCGCCGCCCAGCTCGCGCTGGATGGTGTAGCCGCTCCCGAGAGCGGATTGCAGCTCTGCACCCAGGTCAGTACTCAAGTCAGCCATGCGTTACGGATACCGGAAGGTTGCGCTTGGGGAGGCCAGTCGACAACAGCGGCATTTATAATCTACTGCGATTGCTGACCTGCTTGTTGCCGTGCTTGTGGCCGTGCTTGTAGTCGTGCTTATTGCCGCACTGACTTATGCCCGCCACAAACTCCGGCGACGTTTGGGAATGCCAACCCACCATGATCTTCGCGCCGAAGCCCACCAGGCAATGCTCACCAATGGCTTCCTACCCGACATACCGCCAGCGGTAACGACTGAGGCCGCGAGTGCGAGCGACGTGGCCGCGGACGAAGCCGAGATCCTGGACCTGCGCCAGCTCCCGTGGTCCTCGATCGATAACGACAGCTCGCGCGATCTGGATCAGTTGGAGGTTGCGGAACGGTTGGACGGTGGAGATGTGCGCGTCCGCGTCGCGATCGCGGATGTGGATGCGACCGTCACGCGCGGGTCAGCCACGGATACGTTCGCCGCCGCGAACGCGGTTTCTGTCTACACCGGCGTCGTCACCTACCCGATGCTGCCAGAGCGGCTCTCCACCAATCTCACATCGCTGGGCCAGGGCGACGTGCGTGCGTCGGTGGTGATCGAATTCGTGGTCACGAGTGATGGGACAATCAGATCGCACTCCGTGTATCGCGCGCGTGTGGAGAACCACGCGAAGCTGGCGTACAACAGCGTCGGCGCGTGGTTGGATGGCCACGGTGATCTTCCCGCGTCAGCAACGCCGGAGATTCAGGATCAGCTGCATCTGCAGGATTCCGTGGCGCATTTACTCCGTGCGTTGCGCGCACGGGCGGGTGCGCTGGACCTTGAGACAATCGAGGCGCAGCCAGTGGTTCATGCAGATGACACGATAGACATAGAGCTGGTGCGGAAGACGCGCGCGAGCAATCTGATCGAAGATTTCATGATCGCGGCCAATGTTACCATGGCCCAGTTTCTGGATGAGCACAACTCGCCAACGATCCGGCGCATAGTGCGCACACCCGACCGATGGAATCGGATCGTCGCCCTTGCCGCCGGTATGGGAACCACACTCCCGCAACAACCCGACTCCGCCGCGCTCGAGGCGTTTCTGGCGGGGCAGCGTGCCGCGGATCCGGATCACTTCGCGGATCTCTCGCTCGCCGTGGTCAAGCTCATCGGGCCGGGTGAATATGCGTTGCACACGCCGGGCTCTCCGGATGCCGGGCACTTTGGACTGGCCACGCACGACTACACCCACTCCACAGCGCCCAACCGTCGCTTCGCCGATCTCGTGACGCAGCGATTGCTGAAGGCGGTGCTAGCGGGTAAGCAGCCGCCATACTCCAATGATGAACTGTCACAGATAGCGCAGCACTGCACCGAGCGCGAGAACGCGGCGCGCAAGGTCGAGCGCCAGGTGCGCAAGGATGTCGCCGCCGTATCCATGATGAACCGTGTGGGCCAATCATTCGACGCGATCGTGACCGGCGCATCGCCCAAGGGGACCTACGTACGATTGATCGCCCCGCCAATTGAAGGGCGCGTCGTGCGCGGAGAGCAGGGGATGGACGTGGGCGAGCGCGTCCGCGTGAAGCTGCTCTCGACTGATCCCAAGCGTGGCTTCATCGACTTCGGAGGGGATGCGGCCCACTGATCCAGATGGCAATAGGAACAACCCTTGCCAGTATCGTATACAGACATCCACCCGAGTCTCCCATGCCACTGCTCCGCTCAATCGCCTCGAGCCTCCTTAGCCGTCGCGCTGCGCGCCGGATCGCGCGTTTCATCCCTAACCCGGTCGTCCGCTACGCCGTCGTCACAGCGGCGACCACGCTCGCGCCTTTTGTAGTTGATCGGGCTGTGGGCTACTGGCAAGGTCGCTCGAATGCGCGCACGGTCAGACGGACGCTGTCTGCATACGGGCGTGCGTAACGGACACGCGTAACGGACCTGCGTGACAGGCGCTCCGCTCTACTCGCATCCAGCTCCCCGGTTGTGACTCGCGCCGACGTCTCGTCCACGGTGGAGGAAGTCGTCGGGCGCTTCGGAGTGCTCGTGCGGCATATTGGGCTGCGTTGCCGGCTCGGCGATAGCGATATCGATGAGCTGTTCAGGAACTCCGCATCCGGCTGTGGCACGCAAGCCAGCGTGGTGAGCAAACAGAGACGCTCCCAACGAGTCCCCGGTCGTCCGCCTCCTTGTTCTCATACGCGATCCTGGAACGCGCGTACCATGAGTGTATGATTCCATCATGGATTCATGCTCCTTACATTCACGCTTGCCTCGCACTGAGCTGTCGCGGATGCGGCCCGAAGCTCCTACCCACGTCTCAGCGCCATGACAGGCCCCGACCCGCCATCGCAGGAGGCTCCGCCCCCAGTCCGCGGGCGCCGCCGTAGCTCGCGCATTCTGGACCGCAATGTCAGGGCGCTCGTCGAGCGTGAAGCCGAGGAGAGTAGCGCGAAGACATCGGGTGAGCGTATTGCGGACGCGATTGCGCGCTTTGCCGGAAGCATGCCTTCTCTCTATCTTCACCTGATCGTGCTGATCCTGTGGGTCGGGATCAACCTCGGCTGGCTCCCGGGACCCAGGTTCGACCCGTCGTTCTCGCTTATCGGCACGGTCGCGTCGGTCGAAGCAATCTTTCTGGCGACTCTGGTCCTGATTACGCAGAACCGGCAGGCTGAGATGTCCGAAACCCGCGCGCATCTCGGTCTCCAGGTCGGACTGCTGAGCGAACACGAGACGACGCGAATCCTCAGACTCGTCGCCGCGATGAGCGAGAAAATGGGCCTGGACGAGGCACAGGACATGGAGCTGGATGAACTCGCGCGCGATGTAGCACCGGAGGATGTGCTGCGGCAGATCGAGGTGCACACCGAAGCCGTGGAGCGTGAGAGGCGCGACGATGCCGGTGGTAAGTAGCAGTAGCGCATACGACAAAGGACTGACGCGGCCGTGCGGGGTGTGGTGACTAGTACAGCGACTGTGGGTCGCAACGCGGCGCGACTGCGGTTGCTGCGGCTGCGCCTCACTCCCGCGTGGCGGCGCGCCATCGCATGGCTTGCGCGCCGAGAGCCCAGCGAGAACGTCGTGCTACTCGCGTTCGCCGTTGCAACGGGCGTACTCAGCGCACTGGGCGTGGTCGCGTTCTACAAGAGCATCGACGCGGCGTTCACACTCTTCTACCGCTGGCCGGCGACGTACTTTCCGCATGTCGCCGTTCTGGCGTACCGACCGTTGATCACCGCCGCCGGATTGGCACTCGCGTGGTGGGTGATGCGTCGCGTCGGTCGCGGACATGACGGGATGAACGTTCCCGACGTGCAGCTCGCGGTCGTCAGGCGCGGCGGCAACATTCCGGCGCGACCGGCATTCGCGCGCGCCGCGGCAAGCGCGCTCACTATCGGAGCCGGCGGATCGGCCGGAAGCGAAGGTCCTGTAGTGGTCCTTGGCGCCGCCGTGGGCTCGTGGCTCGGTCGCGTGTTCCGGTTCGCGCCAGCGCGCGTCAACGTGCTGGTCGGATGCGCGACCGGAGCTGCCATCAGCGCCGCGTTTAACGCGCCACTCGCCGGCGCCTTCTTCGCGCTGGAAGAGATACTTGGCACTTTCTCAGGCGCATCTTTCGCGCCGGTCGTCGTGTCGAGCGTGATTGCCGCGGTCATCTCGCGCGGCGTGTTTGGCAATCACCCGGCGTTCCCGATTCCGACGCAGTACGGCTACGTGCGACCGAGCGAGATTGTGCTCTTCTATCCACTACTTGGGATAGTGAGTGGGCTCGTCGCCGCTTTCTTTGTGCGCACGTATTTCGCGATCAACGCGACGGAGCGCAGGTTCCTCGATTGGAAGATCCCGCGCGCCGCGATACCATGGATCGGCGGACTGCTTGTGGGCACGATGGTGGTGGTGTCGCACGGTCTGCTCACTGGATACGGACACCTCGCGGTGCGTCTCGACGTATTCGGACGCATGCCGTGGTACTTCCTGGGCCTGCTCGCCCTCGGCAAGATCGTGGCGACGTCGGTGACGCTGAACCTGGGCGGATCGGGCGGAGTCTTTACTCCGTCGCTGTACATCGGCGCCGCGACCGGCGGCGCTTTTGGTGTGGCGCTCGCGGCGCTGCTGCCGCACTTTGGGCTGCATCCGGAAGCGTACGCTCTCGTCGGCATGGGCGCGATGATCGCGGGCGCAACCAACGCTCCGATCACGGCAATTCTGCTCGTCTTCGAGATGACCGACGACTACGCACTCGTCCTTCCGCTCATGCTCACAGTGGTACTGTCGCACGTCGTCGCGCGCCGGTTCGAGCCGGACTCGCTGTACAGCGGGTGGCTCAGACGCCGCGGTGAATCCATCGACCACGGCACCGATCGCGATGTGCTCGCCGGTCTGCGCGTGAGCGATGCGTACGAGGCGGCCCCACAGGTAATCGACGAAGCAGCGTCCGTGTACCACCTCGTCAGCCACCTCGGCCACACCCTCGGCCACACCGATCAGACATATTTCCCCGTAGTTGACGAACAGCATCATCTCGTCGGTATCGTCACCGTTGTGGAGCTTGGGCGGATCGCTCGCGAGCTGGCCCAGAGCGACGACGAATTTCGTCATCTCCTGTTGGCAGCCGACATTGCGCAGGCAACCGAGACCGTGCAGCCGAACGATTCGCTACTCGTCGCGATCCGGAAGATGGGCGTGCGCGGGGCCGCGTCGCTCCCGGTGGTCGATCCGGATACGGATCGGTTGCTCGGGCTCATCAGCCGGAGCCACGTGCTCGACCGGTACGAGGTGAGCGTCAGCGGCCAGCCGGCTGGACAGTCATGATTATTGCAGCAGCTAGCCGGACACGGTTTCCGGGACATACGAATGTGGGCTGAGTTCAAGGCGTTTCTGATCAAGCAGAACGTGCTGGCGCTGGCGATCGCCGTCGTGGTCGGTGTTGCCCTCAATGCGTTGGTGAAGGCGTTGGTGGATGATTTTATCATGCCCATCGTTGGCGCCGTCACGCCGGGGAGCAACTGGAAGTCGCTGGTGTGGCAAGTGGGGACGGTCGGCTTCGGAGTGGGTGACTTCGCCAGCGCGCTGCTGAACTTCTTCATCATCGGGTTTGTTGCGTGGCGTCTCAGCAAGGCATTCATCAAGCCCGACGCTCCGACGGCCAAAGCTACAAGAGAATGTCCATTCTGCAGGATGAGCATCGACGCCGCGGCAACTCGATGCGCGTTCTGCACCAGCGCACTCGTGCAGGCGCCAGTTGAAGCGGGATAGCTCCGTGGCAGAAAAAGCTGCTCCCGAATCGGATGAGTCGGCAGTGTCGTCGGGCAGTGTCAGTGAGCCCGCGGTCGGAACACGGTTCTCCGCATCCGAGATTCACGAAAGCATTCGTGCGGCGGCCGACGAGGAACTGGTACGGCCGGCGCTGGAGCTGGCGTGGTCAGCCGTCGCTGCGGGGCTCACCGTAAGCTTCAGCTTTCTCGCAGGCGCGTATTTGACGATGTGGGTCCCGGAGCGTTTTCATCCGCTGGCCAACGCCGTCGGCTACCCGCTGGGCTTCATCTTCGTGGTGCAGGCACGGCATCAGCTCTTTACTGAGAATACGCTTGAGCCGGTCATCCCGTTTCTGGAGAAGCGCGATCTCAAGACTTTCAAGCGGCTGCTCAGACTGTGGCTGATCGTGCTCGTGGCAAATCTTGCGGGCGCGCTGATAATTGCGCTGCTCGCCGCGCATACCAACATGCTGGACGAGCCAATGCGTCAGGCGATGCTGAGCGTGGCCAAGGAAGGGACGCAGGGCGGCTTTGCCACAGTATTCTACCGCGCCATATTCGGCGGTTGGCTCATTGCGCTCATGGCCTGGCTGGTAGCCTCGACACATGGGACCGGTGCGCAGGTCGCGTACATCTGGCTGACCACCGCGCCGATCGCCGCGTTCGGATTTCGCCATTCCATAGCGGGCGCGGTAGAGGCGTTCTATCGCGCTGCAATGGGTGGTGCCGCCTGGGGAGCGATGCTCGGCGAGTTCCTGGTGCCAGCCCTCATTGGTAACGTCATCGGCGGTGTGGTTCTCGTCGCGCTACTCAAACATCAACAAGTCCCCGCCGCGCCGCCGGAGTAGCGATCATACAACGCCTGGATAACGCCTAGATAGCCCCCGCGAAAGTGTCGCATGACTGCGGGTTGCCGGAGGTGAAGCCACGCTTGAACCATGTAGCTCGCTGCGCGGCCGTGCCGTGCGTGAACGATTCCGGATGCACGCTCCCGGTCTCCTGCACCTGAATGCGATCGTCCCCCACGGCGGATGCCGCGACCAGCGCCTGGTCGATGTCGCCCGCGTCCAGTAGCCGGCGCTGTTGGGTCGTGTTCGCCCAGATTCCCGCATAGCAGTCGGCCTGCAGCTCCAGTCGCACCGACAGCTGGTTCGCCTGCTGCGGTCGTGATTCCTCCAGTTGGCGTACGCGCGCGTCGGTGCCGAGTACGTCCTGAACGTGATGGCCCAGCTCATGTGCCAGTACGTAGGCCTGTGCGAATTGGCCCGGCGCGCCAAACTTGTTGCGCAGCTCTTCGTAGAAGCCGAGGTCGATGTACACCTTGTGGTCCACCGGGCAGTAGAACGGGCCGGATGCTGTTTGCGCCACACCGCAGGCAGACTCCACCGAGTTACGGAAGAGGACCAGCTTTGCATCCGGATACCGAACTCCCTGCGCCGCGAGGATCTTGGTCCAGGTGGACTGCACGTCGTCGAGCACGTACGTGACGAACTCGACCTCCTGGTGCTCCGCCGGGGATTCCGCCACCGGCGCTCCGGTGCCGCTCGTGGCCGTGGCCGAAGCAGGCGCGTTCGGATCCACCGCGACGTCGTTAAAGAAGTTGTGGCCGAAGACCAGACTGAGCACCAGCAGTATCGCGCCGCCGCCGAGCCCGATCCCGCGACCCATACCGGCACCGCCCTGGCCGCGCCTGTCTTCTACGTTTGAGTTGTCCGCGCCCGGTGTCCACCGCATACGTCTCCTCGCTGTCGTTGTGGTCCGGAGTGAAATGGGCATGAAGCGGGCCGGGCCGATCTAACCGCGACCGCGCTCGATCTTGGGATCGCCTCGGAGGGGTGCCTCTGTCTAGTATTATCGCATGTCACCTGCAGCCAATGACCACCCCGTTCTCGATCTTCGCGGCCGTCGAGCCGTCGTTACCGGAGCGTCGCGCGGCATCGGCGCGGCGACTGTCAAACTTCTCGCCGCTGCCGGCGCTGACGTCGTCGTTGGCTACCGCGCTCGCAAGACAGACGCCGACGCCGTTGTGGAAGCCGCTCGTGCGGTCGGCGTTCGGGCTGTCGCGTGCGCCGCCGACGTCGCTACTGGCGCGGGCGCTGAAGCACTCGTTAAGACCGGCGTTGATGAGCTGGGCGGCGTTGACCTGTTCGTGGGCAACGCGGGGATATGGCCGCCCGAAAACGTCCCGATCTCGGACATGGACGACGCGCAGTGGCATCGAACCGTGCGCGAGAACCTCGACTCCATCTTCTTCACGACGCGAGCAATCACTCGCGCCATCAGCGACGGCGGCCGAATCGTGCTCGTGTCCA
>JBPCNJ010000035.1:0-22951 GCA_051001375.1 Gemmatimonadaceae bacterium | reverse complement strand
AAGCAAGGCTACTTCCGACGACGGGAGCGCCGGCGGCAAGTTGAACTCCCGAGGGTGGAAGCGCAAAGCGGGCGCTATCTTCGAGAGGTCGCCAGTGCACCTCTTCTCCGCTGTCCACCGTATGGTTGTTGTTGAGATCGAATACGGTGCGAATTCGGCGGCCGACAGTGTCGAAGCTCACCATGACATCAGTCTGTCGCACGATTGCGTTGCGTTGAGCCTGTTGCAGTGCGCTCTGCACCGTACGCATCCCAGCGTCGGCGTTGTAGCTGGATAGGCGGATCCGTGGAATGGCGAGCGCGCTCACGATGCCAATCAACGTCAGGACGATCAGCACCTCTATTAGCGTGAAGCCTGCGCGGCCGGATTTTGGCATGCTGAATAGGTATGGGTTCCGTTCCGGCGCGATGACCATCCGCCGGGACGGGAATGCCAGTTTATCCGAGTATCGGCTTCCCCTTTGAGAACCAAAGCGGCCCATCCGCCCGGCTAGCTCCGAAGAGTCAGGCCGACATCGCGCGAGTGCACAAACGTTCCCGGTTTACAATCGCGGTCACATTCGTACCTTGTACCGCATGCTTTACGTCGGCCTTACCGGAAACATCGCAAGCGGAAAGACTCGGGTGGGCCAGCGTCTGGCCCAGCTCGGCGCCACTATAGTTGACGCGGATGTGCTGGCTCGTGAAGCCGTCCAGCCGGGTTCGGACGGTTTGCGGCAGGTGACCGATCGATGGGGGAGCGCGGTGCTGGCATCCGACGGAACACTCGATCGTGAGGCGCTTCGGCACATCGTCTTTGCCGACCCCGGGCAGTTGGAGGAGCTTAATGCGATAATCCACCCAGGCGTGGGCCGGCTCCGCGGCGCCATGGTGGACGCGGCCCGCGCGCGTGGCGATGCGGTACTGATCTACATTGTCCCGCTCCTATTCGAACGCCATCTGGCCGAGGAGTTCGACTCGATTGTGCTCGTCGATGCGCCGGAGTCGGTGAGGCTGGCTCGGTTGACCGAGCAGCGTGAAGTGTCGGGCGCAGACGCGGGAAATATGATTGCCGCGCAGATGCCGGCCCAGTTGAAGCGCGCACGAGCGGACTTCGTCATTGAGAACGACGGCACGCTGGAGCATTTGCTCGACCAAGTGGACGCCGTGTGGGAACGGTTGACAGCCTACGCCGCCCGGCCTAGCTTGGCCAGTTGACCCGCTCCGGACGGGCGCTACTTCCATGTCGCCGTCGTCCGCCTGTCATCCGCTCAATTTTCCAAAAGAGGCAGTACCTGTGGCTAACGTTCCTGGCGATCTTCGCTACACACCCGAGCACGAATACGTGCGCGATATCGGCGACGGGGTCGTCGAGATCGGTATTACCGACTACGCGCAGGGTGAACTGGGTGACGTCGTGTACGTGGAGCTGCCCAAGGTCGGTGCTTCATTCGGCAAGCACGATGTCTTCGGGACAATCGAGGCTGTGAAGGCAGTCTCGGAGCTGTTTGCACCACTGGCTGGTGATGTGACGGAAGTGAACACGCGGCTGGACCAGGAGCCGGCACTCGTTAACAGCGAACCTTTCGGCACGGGTTGGATGATTCGCATGCGACTGCAGGACACGGCGTCGTTGGACTCATTGATGAATGCGGGCGACTACGAGAAGAGCATCGGGTAACACACGTGTAGGGGCGGCTGCGCGTCGCCCCCACACATACGTTACGCTACGTGGCGTACGCGTCCGTCGGCGGGCAGGAGCAGATGAGATTGCGATCACCGTACGCGCTCTCTACGCGCGCGACGGTGGGCCAGAACTTTGATTGCCTGACCCAGGGTGCGGGAAATGCCGCCTGCTGCCGAGTGTAGCCGTGCGTCCACTCGTCCGCGGTGACCCGGTCCTGCGTGTGAGGTGCATTCTTCAGAAGATTGTCGGTCCGGTCTGCCTCTCCGGTTTCGATAGCTCGGATCTCCTCTCGAATTGCGATCATTGCGTCGCAGAAACGGTCCAACTCGGCCTTTGATTCGCTCTCGGTCGGTTCGATCATCATCGTGCCCGCCACCGGGAAAGACACCGTCGGTGCATGGAAGCCGTAGTCCATCAACCGTTTGGCGATGTCTTCAACGTCAACGCCGCTGGTCGCCTTCACCACGCGGGTGTCGACGATGCACTCGTGCGCAACCGTGCCGTTCTGACCTCGGTACAGAACCGGATAGTACGGCTCCAGCCGCTGTGCGATGTAATTGGCGTTGAGGATGGCGACCTTCGTCGCTTCAACCAAGCCGTCCGGCCCCATCATACGGATGTAGGCGTATGAAATCGGAAGAATGCTGGCACTCCCCCATGGCGCCTCCGCGACTGCACCGACGACGGTGCGGCCGGGCTGCGGAATCACCGGATGACCTGGAAGAAATGGCGCAAGGTGCTCTGCGACTCCGATGGGGCCCATTCCCGGGCCGCCACCGCCGTGCGGGATGCAGAAAGTTTTGTGCAGGTTGAGATGGCACACGTCAGCACCAATGTCACCTGGGCGGCAGAGGCCGACCATGGCATTCATATTCGCGCCGTCCATGTACACCTGACCGCCGTGCGCGTGCACAATGTCGCATATCTCCCTGATAGTCTCCTCGAAGACGCCGTGGGTCGAAGGGTAGGTTACCATCAGCGCGGCGAGATTATCGCGGTGCTGCTCTGCCCTGGCACGTAGATCGTCCATGTCGATGCTGCCGTTCGCATCGGTCTTGATAACGACGACGTTCATGCCGGCCATGACCGCGCTTGCCGGATTGGTCCCGTGTGCTGACTGCGGAATCAGGCAGATGGTGCGATGACTGTCGCCACGCGATGCGTGATACGCATCAATCGCGAGCAGCCCCGCGAACTCGCCCTGTGATCCAGCGTTGGGCTGCAGCGACACAGCGGCAAACCCCGTGATCTCGGCCAGATCGGCTTCCAGCTCGGTGAAGAGCTGCTGGTATCCCTCAGCTTGCTCGACCGGGACGAACGGGTGCAGCTTGTTGAACAGCGGCCACGTCACCGGCATCATTTCCGCTGTCGCATTCAGCTTCATGGTGCAGGAGCCGAGCGGGATCATCGAATGCACGAGCGACAGATCGCGCGCCTGCAGACGGTAGATGTAGCGGAGCAGCTCCGTTTCCGAATGGCACGTATTGAATACCGGATGGGTCAGAAACGGCGAGACGCGGCGGAAGCGCTCATCGTAGCGAGCATCAGAGCTCTGCAGCAGTTCCTCGACCGTGAGCCCGGGAGAAATGCCGCCGCTCAACACCGTGAGGAGATCCGTGACATCCCACGGCGTCGTTGTCTCGTCCAGCGAAATACCGATCGCGTGCTCGGCGAGCTGCCGAACGTTCATGCCGCGCTCGGCTGCGGCACGCACAACGTCCTCGGCCGAACGATTGCCCAACTCGATCCGGACAGTGTCGAAATAGTCTTCGTGGCCGAGCGTGAGACCGAGTCTGCGCGCGCCTTCAGCCAGCGCGGTCGTCAGCTCATGGACGCGCGCGGCGATGCGAGTGATTCCGTCCGGGCCGTGGTACACGGCGTACATGCTTGCCACAACCGCAAGGAGGACTTGCGCAGTGCAGATGTGGCTGGTCGCCTTTTCCCGACGGATGTGTTGCTCGCGCGTTTGGAGGGCCATGCGCAGCGCGGGATTGCCGTCGGCGTCGCGAGAGATGCCGATGATACGGCCGGGTATCTGTCGCTTGTAATCATCACGCGTGGCGAAGTACGCGGCGTGCGGTCCGCCGTACCCGAGTGGGACTCCAAAACGCTGCGTGTTGCCGACAACGATATCTGCGCCCCACTCGCCTGGTGGCGCAAGCAGCGCAAGACTGAGGAGATCGGCGGCGACGCTGATAAGTGCATCGTTCGCGTGTGCCGTTTCGCACAGGGACGCGTAGTCACGCACGGCGCCGTCGGTCGCGGGATACTGGATGAGCGCACCGAAGACCTGCGGACCAAACTCGAAGCTGTCATGCGGCATCACGTTCACGGTAAGCCCGCGCCGGGAAGCACGCGTGCGCACCACGTCAATGGTTTGCGGATGACAGTCGTCCGCCACGAGGAATGCATTCCTGCCCCGGCCGCCCTTTAGGGCATAGCTGAGGCCCATCGCTTCGGCGGCAGCCGTGGATTCATCCAGCAGTGAGGCGTTCGCCACAGGGAGCGCGGTGAGATCGCTCACCATGGTTTGAAAGTTGAGCAGTGCCTCGAGGCGGCCCTGCGCAATCTCAGCCTGGTAGGGCGTGTACGCCGTATACCAGGCCGGACTCTCGATAACGTTTCGCTGGATTACCGGCGGCGTGACGCAATCCGAGTAGCCCGTGCCGATAAACGTGCGCAGGAGCGTGTTGCGCGCCGCGAGGGAGCTCAGCAGCGCCAGAGTCTCGGCCGCGGTGCGTGCGGCGGGCACGTTGAGGGGTGCGCGGAAGCGGATCTGCTCTGGAATTGTCGCATCGATAAATGCATCGAGCGATGTATAGCCCAGCGCCTCGAGCATGCTCGCAATCTCGGCCGCGGTCGGGCCGATGTGGCGGGGCGCAAAGGTGTCAGCGCTCTGCAGCGCGGGAGTATCCTGTACGAAAGCCATCGTCGTGATGATTGGTTGGTTGGGGCTAAATTTAATCCTGTGTCGACCCGCTCCCCACGGCCAGCCATCGAAACAGCAGCGCATTGTTGTTGCAACACGGCTCCATACTCGTCGGAGAGTATCAGAGTCTCCTCCTCAATCTCATGACATTGCCTTCGCTAGTGGGTCGAACAATCCAGACGCGGTTAGCTGGCCTGGTACTTCTAGCCGGCTTTGCGGGGTGTGCAAAGTCTGACCGCAGTACCGGCGAGGATGGCCGAGGCACGGTCGTGATATCGACGGCAGCCGATGCTGACCATCTTTTCCCGCCGCTCGTAACGACCACGCTGGGTCAGGTGATCTCGGATCAGCTTTTTGAGCCACTCGCGAGCCTCGGTGATTCGCTCAACGTCATCGGCGACTCTGGCTTCGAGCCCCGCTTGGCAGACCGGTGGGACTGGTCGTCGGACTCGCTTTCTATCGCATTTCATCTAAACCCGCGCGCGCGCTGGCATGACGGAATCGCTGTGCGCGCCGCGGACGTGAAATTCACCTACGGCATCTACGTCGATTCGGCGCTCGCCACTCCGGACGCAACGCTCTTCGCCGACGTAGATTCTGTCAGCGTGCGCGACTCGCTGACACCGGTCTTCTGGTTCAAGCATCGATCGCCGAATCAGTTCTACGTGGCGGCAGCAGAGATGGAGATCGTTCCCGAGCACGTGTATGGAAAGATCCCGACCACCCAACTGGCGTCTTCGGATTTGCTGCGCCACCCAGTTGGATCGGGACGGTTCAAATTCACGCGCTGGACTCCAGGCTCGAGGATCGAGATAACTTCGAATGAGGCACACTATCGCTCTCCGGCCAAGCTTGATCGCGTTATGTGGACGATTGCGCCTGACCCCGGCGCGGCAGCCGCGCGGTTTATGACCGGAGAGGCAGACTTCATCGAGTCCGTGCGTCCCGAGATGCTGTCGCAGGTTGAGCATGCACCTACGCTCCGCGTAGTCACGGCTCCGGGCTTCAAGTACGGATTTCTGGCCCTGAACTTACGCGACCCCAAGCGGCCGGGCGCGCCGCATCCACTCTTCGGAAACCGTGCACTCCGCCGCGCGCTTACCATGGCGGTTGATCGCAGCTCGATCGTCAGAAACGTTTTCGATACGCTCGCCGTGCCGGGCATGGGACCGATGGTACACGCGATGCCGACCACGGACACCGCGGTCGCCGAGATCCCGTTTGACCCCGCAAGAGCGACGCGCCTGCTCGACTCGCTGGGTTGGCACGACAGCAAGGATGGCGTGCGTTACAGGAACGGAATTCCGCTCGAGTTTACAATCGTGACTCCGTCATCGAGCAAGGATCGCGAACGGCTGGCGGTACTGCTGCAGGATCAGTTCAAGCGCGTCGGAGCGCGCGTCAAGGTCCAGAAGCTGGAGCTCAACACCATGATGCAACAGCTTGCCACACGCGATTTTGATGCGGTGATGGCTACCCGGTCGATGGACGCGGATCCGGCAGCGGTTCGCCAGAGTTGGGGGTCGGATGCCGCCCAGGAGAAAGGGAGTAAGAACTACACGGGATACGCTAGCGCCCGGTTCGACGCCCAGCTCGACAGAGCCGCCTCAGCAACATCGCTTGCCGTTGCTCGGCCGCTCTTCACGCAGGCATACCAGACAATCATCGATGACGCACCCGCAGTCTGGCTGTTCGAGCCGGATAACGTTGTCGGAGTGCAGCGGCGGATCCATCTTGCCCCGTTGCGTGCCGACGCATGGTGGGCAAATCTCGCCGACTGGTCGGTACCGGTTGGACAGCGCATTGAACGCGACAGGGTCGGTTTACGAACGACCGGCGAGAAGAAGCCCGCGCGAGGGAGCTGAGTGACGGTGGGTAGGGGCGTCGTCGCGTTCATGGCGTCACGCCTCGCTCAAGCTGTGGTAGTAATTGTGGCGGTCGCGACGTTTGTCTTCGTGCTGATCCATCTGGCACCCGGCGATCCGTTCGCCGCAGCGCTAGACAACCCGAATGTCACGGAAACGCTCCGGGCACGCTGGCGGGCTGCATATGGTCTGGACCGGCCGCTGGGCGAGCAGTACGTGCGGTACATCGCCAGCCTGGCGCACGGTGATCTGGGCTGGTCTTTTTCCATGCGCAGGCCCGTTTTGGACGTACTCGGTGATGCTCTGCCGAATACGCTGCTGCTCGCTGGGACCGCGTTGGTGCTGGGCTTTGGTGGTGGCATCCTACTCGCGGTCACGCAGGCTCGCCGCCCTGGCTCTCGTGCGGACCGGGCTATTGGCGCGGCGTCGATGTTCTTCTACGCGATGCCGGACTTCTGGCTTGCCTTGATGATGGTGCTCGTTTTCGCATACTGGCTTCCTATTCTCCCCGCGGCCGGAGCGATAGATCCGGTCATGCACGAGTACATGGGCGCGGGAGCCCGTGGGCTCGACCGAGTGCGCCATCTTGCGCTTCCGGCAGCCACGCTGGCGTTGCTTTCCGCGGCTGGCGTCGCTCGCTACCAGCGAGCGGAGCTGCTACGCGTGCTCCCGGATGACTTCGTCCGCACGGCGCGCGCGAAAGGGCTCACCGAGCACAAAATCCTCACCCGGCACGTGCTGCGTAATGCGCTAATCCCAACAGTGAGTTTGCTCGGCCTGAGTCTTCCCATACTTTTTACCGGTGCGGTGTTTGTCGAGCGAGTTTTCGCGTGGCCGGGCATGGGATGGGTCGTGCTGAACGCAGTGGCGACGCGAGACTATCCGCTGGTGACTGCCGGGGTGATTGTTGCTGCCGCGATCGTGACGACTGCGAGCCTTGCGACTGACGTGCTCTACGCTGTCGTTGACCCGCGTGTACAACGGAACTGACCGCGCTTCGAACACGCGTGTGAAGTGGCCGCACGCAGTGTGGCGTGGGGCGCGGGGACCGGCGTTCGTGCTAGGGGTGCTGGTTCTCATCGCTGTACTGGCGCCGGTTCTGGCGCCGTACGATCCAGCAGCTCAGCCGGACATCATCGGATTGAAGGACCTGGCTCCGTCACTGGCGCATCCGTTCGGCACGGACGCTTTCAGCCGAGACGTGTTGAGCAGGGCAATGTACGGCGCTCGAGTGTCGCTCGCCGTTGCGGCACTCGCTACCGCCGTGACTGTAGTTGTGGGCACGACGTACGGCGCTGTTGCGGGGTACGCCGGCGGAGTGGTGGACACGATCCTGATGCGCATCGTCGACGCACTGCTCGCCATCCCGCGCATTCTGCTGCTCATAACGGTGGTTGCACTGTGGCGTCAACTATCGCTCTGGTCGCTCGTAACCGTGCTCGGGATGACGGGCTGGTTTGGGCTGAGCCGGTTGGTGCGGGCGCAGGTGCTCGCGTTGAGGGATCGGGAGTACGTCGTTGCCGCCCACTCACTCGGCGCCAGCGGAACTCGCGTTCTCATCCAGCACATCTTACCTAACGTGCTACCAACTGTTATCGTCGCTGCTGCGCTGGGCGTAGGCCAGGTCATCGTACTGGAGGCGGGGCTGTCGTACCTCGGCCTCGGCGTTCAGCCGCCAGACGCGAGCTGGGGTAACATCATTCAGGATGGGGCGGATCAGATTGGAACTCTGTGGTGGATCTCACTTTTTCCCGGCTTGCTCATAGTGGCCACGGCGATAGCGTGCAATTCGCTGGGCGAGGCGCTGCGCCGCGCACTGGACCCGCGCTGATGGAACCGTTGTTGAGGGTGACAGATCTGCGGACGTATTTTCACGACAACGGGGCCATTGCGCGTGCTGTTGATGGCGTTTCGTTTGACGTCATGGCGGGCGAGACGGTTGCGGTGGTTGGTGAATCGGGGTCAGGGAAATCAGTAACGGCGCTTTCGATACTGAGACTTATCAGGCCACCGGGCACGATAGAGCCCGGTAGCCGAATCGATTTCGACGGGCAGGACCTTCTGACGCTGAACGATGCCGCGATGCGTTCGGTGCGTGGGAACAGAGTGTCGATGATCTTTCAGGAGCCGATGTCGGCACTGAACCCCGTGCTCACGGTCGGCGATCAGGTGGCGGAGGTTGTGCGCGTACATACCGACCGAACGCGGAGAGAGGCGTGGCAGCAGGCGGTAGACATGCTTGCGCTCACAGGGATTCCAGCCGCGGCTGAGCGTGCGCGAGAATATCCGCACCAGCTTTCAGGTGGCATGCGCCAGCGCGTCATGATTGCGATGGCGCTGGTGATGCACCCCGCGCTCGTTATCGCAGACGAGCCGACTACGGCGCTCGACGTCACGATTCAGGCGCAGATTCTGGAGCTTCTGTCCGAACTCAGGCGACAGTTCGGGATGTCGGTGCTGCTCATCTCTCACGATCTTGGCGTGGTGGCCGAGGTGGCGGACCGGGTGGTTGTCATGTATGGCGGCGAGGTGGTGGAGCAAGCGTCTGTGATGGAGCTGTTTGAGGCGCCACACCATCCATATACGGAAGGGTTGCTAAGTGCGATGCCGCGTTTGAATCAGCGTAGCGAGCGCCTGACGACGATCCCAGGAATCGTGCCGCCGTCGACGGCGTGGCCGAGCGGATGTCGCTTTCGTGATCGCTGCAGCTATGCGTGGGATCGATGTGCGGAGGAGCATCCGCCGCTGTACAGCGTCGGTGAGCAGCACCACTCGCGCTGCCATCTGGCGGACGAGCCATTACATCGTCTCGAGCGCCATGAACCAATGGCCGCGCAGATCGGTGAAGGCGCGTGATGCACAGCCAAACAGGAACGCGTGTTGACGCCGGACCTCTGGGCGTGGCATCAAGTGAGCTACCAAGCGATCGGCCGACGGAGAGGTCCGGGCCGTTACTCGCTGTTAGCGGGTTGATCAAGAGCTTCCCAATTCGCAAAGGCGTGTTCGGCCGCGTCACTGGCGAGATACGCGCCGTGAACGACATCTCGTTCGATATCGAGCGCGGTCACACACTGGGGGTAGTGGGGGAGTCGGGGTGTGGCAAGACGACGATGGGGCGATCGGTGCTGCGGCTGATCGAGCCGTCATCGGGCTCCGTCATTTTTGACGGAGTGAACGTGCGGACGTTGCCGCCGTCGCAACTGCGCCGGGTGCGCAGGCGGATGCAGATCGTTTTTCAGGACCCGTTTTCGTCGCTGAATCCGCGCATGACCGTCGGCGCAGCGGTGAAAGAAGGAATGGTGATCCACCGCATCGCCGAAGGTGCCGATGCGGACCGTCGGGTGCGTTCGCTGTTTGAAGAGGTCGGGCTTAATCCTGCGTACGCGGTGCGCTACCCGCACGAGTTCTCCGGGGGCCAGCGCCAACGTGTGGGAATCGCGCGCGCGCTGTCGGTTGAGCCGGAACTGATAGTGTGTGATGAGCCGGTGTCGGCACTGGACGTGTCGGTTCAAGCGCAAGTGATCAACCTGCTGCAGGACTTGCAGCGCGACCGTGGGCTGACGTACCTGTTCATTGCGCACGATCTTTCGGTGGTCGAGCACATCGCCGATCGTGTAGCCGTGATGTACCTCGGGCGCATCGTCGAGATCGGGCCAGCGCGTGCAGTGTACGCCAATCCAATCATGCCGTACACGCAGGCGCTGTTGTCGGCCGTGCCGGTGCCCGAGCCCGGACGCAGAACGAACCGGATCGTACTACAGGGTGAACCGCCATCGCCGGCGAACCCGCCGCCGGGGTGTGTCTTTTTTCCACGGTGTCAGCATCCCGCGAAGGACATGGACTGTACCAGGATCATCCCTCCGTTAGAGGAAAAGGCGCCGGCTCACTTCGCCGCGTGCATCAAGCAGCCTGCGGCGCTGCCGGGTAAGTTTTAGCCGTGTAGCACTGCCACGTTGGCGCGGTGGCCGGCGCGAATCCTGATCCCCATATTTCACACCCGCTCAAGAACCGCTTATGCCATCACCGAAGTCCGTCTTCGAGCAGCCGCAGGCAGAGACTGTCACACACGACGAAGCACCGCCCGGACTGCAGCACTGGACGGGAGACACGTCGTTCTTCGGCCAGCCGAAGGGGCTATCGACGCTCTTCCTGATGGAGATGTGGGAGCGGTTCTCGTACTACGGGATCCGGCCGCTGCTGGTGCTGTTCATGACCGCGGCCCTCACATCGGGCGGCTTCGGATTCAATCGAACGGTGGCTTCGTCCATCGTCGGCGTGTATGCGGCGTCGGTGTATCTCGCGTCGCTGCCCGGTGGGTGGATCGCCGACCGCTGGCTCGGGCTACAGCGGTCGATCTGGTGGGGCGGCATCCTGATTGCGCTCGGGCACCTCGCGATTGCGCTCTCCGCGATCTTCGCACACGCGGCGTTCTTCCTGGGGCTGGTGCTGATCGTCATGGGAACGGGTTTGCTCAAACCGAATATCTCGGCGATCGTGGGCGACTTGTACCCGGAGGGCGGCGCGCGGCGTGACGCGGGCTTCTCGATTTTCTACATGGGCATCAACGTCGGCGCGCTCGTTGCGCCGCTTATTACGGGCTACCTTGGCGAGCGCGTGGGATGGCACTGGGGCTTCGGCGCAGCCGGTCTCGGCATGCTCATCGGACTGTTCACATATCGGGCGCGTGCAGCGCGCACGCTGGGCCCGATTGGCGCCGCGCCGACGTCGGGACCCGCTGAGCAGCGCAAGGTCAAGCTGGCGACGGCGGCCGCTGTCGCCATCATCGTAGCGGTGGTGCTGCTCGCCACGCTCGGCGTGATCCACGTAGACCCGGTGGCGCTTGCCGAGCGCATGAGTGTGGTGATGCTGGTGTTGGCGCTGGTCTACTTCGCGTATCTCTTTTTCTTCGCGAGGTTAACCGGCGATGAGAAGAAGCGCGTTGCGGTGATTGTGGTGTTGTTTCTCTTTGCGACAATTTTCTGGGCCGCGTTCGAGCAGGCTCCGACGTCGCTCAACCTGTTCGCGCGCGATTTCACGGACCGCGTGGTGCTTGGCTGGGAAGTGCCGACGCTGTGGCTGCAATCCGCCAACTCGTTCTTCGTGATAACTCTCGCGCCAGTGTTTGCGTGGATCTGGGTCTCGCTCGCGCGGCGGGGTGTGGACCTCTCCAGTCCCACGAAGTTTGCTTTCGGACTCGCTTTCGCGGGACTCGGATTTGTCGTGATGGTGTTCGCCGCGAACCGGGTGATCGCCGCGGGCGGCGGCGGAATGCGCGTTTCGATGTGGTGGCTCATTCTGAGCTACTTTTTCCAGACGCTCGGCGAGCTCTCGCTCAGTCCAGTCGGCTTGAGCTCGATGACGAAGCTCGCGCCGCGCCGGTTTGTAGGACAGATGATGGGCGTCTGGTTCATGGCGGCCGCGATCGGTAACCTGATTGCCGGTCTGGTCGGAGGTCACGTGAATCCGGAGAATCTCCGTGAGATGCCGCAACTGTTCGAACGAACGGCCATTTCGCTCTTCATCGCCACGGCGGTACTGGCCGCGCTCATATTCCCGATCCGTCGCATGATGCGGGAGAGTTCCGCGACCAGCCATTAGGGCGCGACGGACGGCGCGGGTGAAGCCGCGCCCTACTGCCAGTTGAAGATGGAATTAGGGATGGAGCGCTCGCGGCTGCTCAGGACGTCGCCGGGCTCGCGCCAGAACCATCGAGTGAAGTCACGATTGGAAAACCGGATCTCGTACTTGGCGGCGTCACCGCGGTCGTTGAGCGGCATGGCTAAATCCACTCGCCACGTTCGGCGGGAACGCGGTGGTAGTCCGGCCAGCAGTCCCACTCCGGCGGAAAGCTTCACGCCGGTAGTGACGCCGAAAGGAGACTCGCCGGCCCAGAGCTTACCGGCATCAAGGAACAGCGCACCGGCGACGCTCGCGAACTGACGCACGTGACCGAACTGGTAGCGCTCTTCCAGCCGGGTCACGAGGCGCTGGGCGCCGCCAAGGTCGGAGGTTCTGTATCCCCTGAGCCCTCCGTCGCGATCTGACAGGCGCACCTGAAATGGGACGCGCTGGCGCCAGCCGCCGCTGTACTCCACGTCAAAGATGGATGTGTGCCGAGCCGCAGCATGCGCGTACCAGGCAGCGCGACCGGTTGCGAGGATGCCGTCCCAGGTGTGAGTCTCGAGATTTCGACGACGCTCTGTGAGCACCTCGAAGGCGGTAAACGAAGCTGGGGAGCCTCGGCCTGCGTACAGGTCCGTTGAGACGAAATAGTCGCGTTCGTCCTCTGGAACCAGCTTGAATCCTTTGCCCAGGAGCGTCGCCACTTCCACTCCTGTACGCACGTCCTGCGCGCCTTCTACGGCGTCAAAGCCCTCCACGCGCATGAACTGGATGTGCCGAAACCCGAGGAGCAGATTGACGCGGCTGCTCTGGTGCGCGCCGAACCGGCGAAAAAGTACGCTGCTCGTATCCGGGGCAATCTTGGACTCGTGAAGCTGTACCGGCGTGGCACCGGTGCGCTCGCTTTCTCTTGAAAGCGTTCCACCGACAAGGAACACTCTGCTCAACGGCCCGAGCGCAGCGACACTACCGATATTGGCATACGACCGGCTGAACTTGAGCGAGACGTCGGGCGCCGCATCGTAGTGGCTGCGGTTGTGAGGCATGCCGTCATGGGGCGTGCCGCCGTCGGGCAGGCCGGCATCGGGCGGACCCGCGTGGGGATCGCCGCGGCGGTTGAATGACAGATAACCGCTGAGTGAACCCGCTGATGCGCGCCACGACCGGCGCTGCAGATCGGTAAAGAATGGATGGGTTATGAGCGCGTCCCAACTGCCACCGATCTCGTTGCGCGATCCCTGGAGCGAGAGCTGGTAAGGCCTGCCGAGGAACTGGTAGTCGGTGAGACTTCCCCGATAGGTGTCGCGGAGAAATGTCCCATGCCGCCACGATGCAACTCCCGCGATCGCAGAGCCGCCGATGTTCTGATCGCCGAGCCTGAGCGCGCGCACCACGGGGCTCTTGCTCGTAAAGGTGCCGTCCGCGATAAGAGATGTCTCGTCCGACGTGATCACGTTGAGCGAGACTCCGCCCTGCCCGTCCGGGATGGCCACGATGTTGGCATTGGCCAGGAACGGTTGCACTCGGAGGATGCGCTCTGATTCACGGACTTGAAGATCGGAGCAGGGGTCTCCCTCGTGCAGCAGGAGGAATCGGCGGACGACGTTCTCGCTGGTCGTGGCGTGCAAGGCGGTGGCGATATGGGCGGCGCGAGCAGTGAGGCTGGGGCAGCCGGGCTCGAAGGGGGGCAGCGTTTCGATGTCGATCCGAGAGACCATCTCACCATTGCACGCGCCCGCGGCGGGCGGGCGCCCTTGTCCCGCGGCGGCCGAAGTACAGATTCCGTTGACCGCGACGGTCAACCCTGCCCCAACCAACCAGCTTCGTGTCATCAAGTCCTATCGTTGCCGTGAGCGCCGGAACCCGCCACGAGCCAAATGCCGCTCCACTAGTTCGCTTACGTACTACATACCTCGCCGCGCTTGAGAACGCACGGCTCGTACCAGTGATTACCCCGCCGGCGCACGATGATTCGTACGCGGACGCACTGATGCAGCGGGTGGATGGACTCGTCCTCACCGGAGGCGAGGACATGAACCCGGCGCGATATGGCGCCCTTCCGCACCCGAAGCTAGGGGCTGTGTCGGACGAGCGCGATAAATGGGAGCTGGCTCTGGTGCGGAGCGCTGCCAGAATCTGCCTTCCGACCCTGGCAATTTGTCGAGGAATTCAGGTTCTGAATGTCGCGATGGGTGGCACGCTTATTCAGGATCTTCCGAGCGCGTACGCCAACGCAAATTACAGCGACATCGACCATGATCCGGATCTTCCGCGCTCGAACCGGAGTCACGCCGTAGAGATCCACTCAGACTCGCGTACCGCGCACGCGGTCGGCGTGACACAGATGCGCGTCAATTCGGTACACCATCAAGCTGTTGAGCGCCCGGGTGATTCGCTCCGCGTAGTCGCGACCGCGCCGGACGGAACGATCGAGGCGCTTGAGTCCGCAGCTGATTCCGGGTGGTGGTGCGTGGGCGTTCAGTGGCATCCGGAGGATCTCGTCGACTCACGGGAGGCATGGGAGCGATCATTATTTGCGGCCTTCGCCGAGGCTGTACGCGCAGGGCGAGAAGCGACACCGTTCCTGCGCTGACCGCTCGGCGCTTCCAGACGGCCCGGTATATTGCAGCCGTGCCACTTCGATCGCTCCATCTCGACGCCGGCCGGACCTGGCGCGGTGGACAGCGTCAGGTTCTCCTGCTTACCAGCTCGCTCCGGTCTCGCGGCCACGAACCGCTGATTGTGGGCGTCAGTGGGTCGCCACTGCTGGAGCGAGCGCAGGCGATGGGAATGGCGACCGCGTCGGCACACATGCGCGCTGACTGGGATCTGCGTTCGGCCAAACGTATTCGTGCACTTGTTCGAATCTGGCGTCCGGACGTGGTGCACGCCCATGACGCACGGGCACACGCTATTGCCCTGATCGCCCTCGCTGGGGACACAACCCCGCTCGTGGTGACCAGACGAGTCACCTTTCCGCTCAAGTCGGCGCGCGTCAAATATGTGCCGCGAGTGGACCGGTTTATCGCTGTATCGCACGCGGTGCGGGGCGCCATGGTGCGGTCGGGGGTGGCGCCCTCGCGCATCCGTGTAGTGCACTCGGGGGTGCCAAAACCGGTGGTGAAAACGCGGCGAGATTGGCGCTCTGAGTTCGGGTGGCCGGCGGACACTGTCATCGTGGGGATGGTTGGGGCCATGACCGCGGAAAAGGGAATCGATCAGATCGCGCGCGTCGCGGACTGTCTCCCGGAACGGGTTCTGGCGCGGACGAAGATCGTGCTTCTGGGCGGCGATTCTACCGGTCCGGTAGCGTTGGGCCGGCTACACGGATTTCGAGCGGGGTTCGTTTCCGAAATTCACGACGCGATGGCTGGCCTCGACGTGCTGTGGCACCCGGCCAGCACAGAGGGGCTGGGGACGGCGCTAATCGATGCACTTGCGCTGGGCGTGCCGCCCGTCGCCTTCGATGTCGGCGGTATCGGAGAGATTATCCAGAGCGGCGTCAACGGTTTTACAGTCCCACCCGGCGACGTCCGCGCCTTCGCCCAAGCGTACGTTTCCATGCTTGACCCGGAAGCGCGGGAACGTCTGGCCAGCGCCGGCCCTTCACGTGCCGCTCTTTTCAGCGTCGAACAGATGGCTGACGGCACCGAACAGGTGTACCGAGAGTTGTCTACCCCGTAACTTGGGACATGCTGTACATCTGCATCCCGACTTTCAACGAAGCGCCGACGCTCGGCGTGCTCCTCTGGCGCATCCGCAAGGTGTTCCAGAACTACTCGCGCGAGTACGAGGTGATCGTCTACGACGATGGGAGTACAGACGACACCGAGGCGATGCTGGAGCCGTACGCCAAGGTTCTCCCTCTCACTGTAATTCGGAGTGAGGAGAGGCACGGCTACGGCCACGCGTTGAACGCGCTCTGCCACAGGGTCGTTAAGCGGACGCGCTACCCAAGGCGTGATGCAATGATCGTCCTGCAGGGCGACTTTACCGATCAGCCAGAGGTGCTGCCTGAGCTAGCCAAGCGCTTCGAGGGCGGGGCTGACATCGTCGTCGCGGAGCGGGAGCGGGCGGGAATGCCGGTCGCGGTACGCAGACTCGCACAGTGGGGTCCATGGCTGGTACGACCTTTCGTGTCCGCGGGGGATGTCGTAGATCCGTTTGGCGCATTCAGGCTGTACAGGATAGCGTTACTGCGCGACTACATCAAAGCGGCGCCCGGCGCCCAGCTCGTTACCGGCGACGGTTGGGCTGCGAACCTGGAACTACTAGTGAAGCTCAGACCGTTTGCCCGCAAGATCGAGCGACTTGGTGTGATACCGTGCTACGACCTGCGGGCGCGCGAAACACGCGTCCGTCCGTTCGCCGATGCGATGTCGCTATACCGCGCTGGCCGAGCGTCTCGCACGTGGCGAGTTGGCGCGCCGGTCACTGCGCCGGCTACCGCGCCATCTGGCACTCCAGCCAGCGCTTCAGCTGGCTCTTCAGCTGCCACTCCGCCTAGCACGCCTCCATGATAGGACGTCGGTTTTGCACGATTGCCGCTGTCGCCGCCGGGGCGGCACTGGTGACGATTTCGCCGGAAATGAGAGGACAGAACAACGCCCAGGGCGCGACGACGCTCGCTTCCGCAACCGGTGCGCTTCCGTTCCCGTCAGTTGAACCGGTGGAAGTTCCGTTCAGGGTTGGGGAGACCGCCACATACGAAGTCAGCTTCGGAGCGGTTCACGTTGGTAACGCCAGCACCGCGGTGGAGGGCATTGAAGACGTGCGCGGAATTCCCGCATGGCACACGGTGTTCCGGCTCAGGGCCGGCACATTCTTCTACAAGGTGAACGACGTTTTTGAGAGCTGGATCGACCGGAACTCTTTTTCCTCGCTGCGTTTTTACCAGACCCAGCAAGAGGGACTGAACGACCGGCGCAAGCGTTATGAGATCTACCCCGATCGTGCCGTATACGTGGAAATGGACAAGAAGCCACAGCGCCAGCATCCAGGGGTGAAGGACCCGTTGGACGACGGTTCTTTTCTGTTCTTCATCCGCACTGTGCCGCTCGAGGTCGGTAACATCTACGAGTCCAGTCGCTACTTCCGGCCCGAGCGGAATCCTGTGAGGGTGCGGGTCCTCCGTAAGGAGACGGTGGAGGTTCCGGCTGGGAAGTTCGACTGCATCGTGGTCCAGCCGGTGATAAAGAAGACGGGCATATTCTCAGAGAATGGGCAGGCCGAGGTGTGGCTTAGCGATGACCCGCGGCACGTCGTGGTCCAGGTGAAATCCCGGCTTTCGTTTGGTTCCATCAGCCTGTACCTGAAGTCGTACACGCCGGGCGCGCCGTAGGGCCGGGCGGGAGCCCGACCCTCTTGACGCGTGCAGCGCGAGTGCGGCGCGGCAGGCGCCGCGCCTTACGCGGTTAAAACCTGGTCAGCGTCTGGCGCTCCAGACGGTCACGCAGCTGAGCGGCGGTGCGGGGGCTGATGATTCGGATCGCGATGTATGCGATCGCGCCGAGGACTATTACTTTGACCGCGAACGCCAGGATAGCGCCAGCGATGCCGAGGAAGAAGCCCAGCGCGAAGCTGCCCACAAGGATGATGACGCCGAGGAAAAAGAGAGTGCGCAGCACTGGATAAGTCTCCTTAGAATTGTACGGAGCAGAAACTGCTCGATGGGATTTTGAGTTAAGATGCTACAGTTCTTGGACACTGGCCACAGGCGAAATGGTTGCTGACATTACCGTGGTTGGCTATGGCGTGATAGCGCTCGCGTGCGCGGCGGATCTGGCAGACCGTGGCATGCGAGTGAGGCTTGTTGGAACGACACACGCAGGCGAGGCGTCGTCCGCGTCGGCCGGGATACTGGCACCGTCGGTGCAGCCCACGCCCGGGCCGGCACACGACTTCGCTGTAGCTTCGCGAGACCGGTATGCGGGCTACGTTGCGGCTCTGGAAGCACGCACCGCGCACGCGGTGCCGCTGAACACTCTGGGCATCCTGGAGATCGCGCTGGATGAGGAGAACGCGGAAGGCATGCGTGGCAGCATGGCTGCTCCCGCCACATGGCTTGACCGCGCGACCGTCGCTGTAGAAGAACCGGAGTTATCGCTCGCGGTGGGCGCGGTCTTTCATCCGCACGACGGCAGCGTCGAGCCACTCGCGCTCATGGATGCACTCCGCGCTCTCATCGCTCGGCACAAGAACGTGGTAACAGCTCCAGAGAACGCGTGCTCGGTAACGGCCACAGAGCTAGGGTGCAACGTGCTGACTGATCGGGAGAGCCGTTTCGCTTCGGATCAGGTGGTGCTCGCCGCCGGAGCATGGACGCCACTGATCGAAGGTGCCGGAAGCGAGATTTCCGCTATCCAGCCGGTTCGGGGACAGATGCTCGCGTTCGCAGGCAGGCCAGTTCGGCACGTGGTGTACGGGACCGACTGTTACCTGGTTCCCAAGTCGGACGGGAACACGATGGCCGGTAGCACGATGGAGTACGCGGGCTTCCTGGCGGAAACCACGGAAGCCGGTCTGTCGTCGATCCGCGTTGCGGCGGGACGGATATGTCCTCGCCTGACCGAGTCCGCAGTGAGCGCCAGCTGGGCTGGGCTGAGACCTGTAACACCGGACTTGTTGCCGATAATCGGCCGCGACCCGGAGCGCTCGCGCGTGATCTACGCATGCGGTCATTCGAAGAACGGAATTCTTCTTACTCCGCTCACCGGTGACGTGGTGGCCGACATCGCTACCGACTCGGCGCCTAGGTACGACCTGCATCAATTTCGGCCAGGGCGCTTCTAGGGTACATTTGACAGGTTATGACCGAAACGTTGTACCAGATTATGGGACGCCACCGCGCGGAGACGCTCCCGGAGCGAAAACCGTCGTGGCTCAAGGTCCGCGCGCCGGGTGGTGAGAACTACGTTCGTCTCAAGCAGATGATGCGCGACATGGATCTGCACACCGTCTGCGAAGAAGCACGCTGCCCCAATGTGGGCGAATGCTGGGAGCACGGCACGGCCACTTTCATGATCCTTGGCGATGTGTGCACGAGGAACTGTGCCTACTGCGCAGTGTCGCACGGGCGCCCGCCGAAGTATGACATCGCGGAGCCGTCACGCGTTGCGCGGGCCGTTGGCGAGCTGAGGTTGAGGCACGCGGTCATCACTTCCGTGGATCGCGACGACCTCCCCGATTACGGTGCGTACATCTTCGCGGAGACGATTCGCCAGATCAAGCTGCGCCTCCCGGACTGCTCGGTTGAAGTACTGGTACCGGACTTCCAGGGAAACCGCGACAGCATTCGCGCCGTGCTCCAGGCGGAGCCGGACATTTACAATCACAACACGGAAACGGTGCCGCGGCTGTACAAGAAGTGCCGACCCGGCGGCCGGTATCCACGGGTGATGGAAATCTTCCGTACAGCCAAGGACATCGCGCCGCACATTCCCACCAAGACGGGGATCATACTCGGTATGGGTGAGACGCTGGAAGAAGTGGAGAACGTCATGCGCGATCTTCGCGCAGTGGACGTGGACATTCTCACCCTTGGTCAGTATCTGCGCCCATCAGACGGGCACATTGCGCTGGACCGCTACGTCACTCCGGAAGAGTTCCTCCGCCTGTACCAGGTTGGGATGGAGATGGGTTTCCGTCACGTAGAGTCCGGCCCGCTCGTGCGTAGCAGCTATCATGCGTGGGAGCAGGTCCAGGCAGCTGGTGTGAACTGACAACGACGGATTGGGTCGGGATAACCCTGAATCCGAACCCGCTCTTCCCAATTTATGGCTAATACAACATCTCCGGCCCCACCCAACGACTCCGCGCTCGGCTTCCTCCGATCGATGTTGCTGCAGCGCAGGTTCGAGGAGAAAGCCGCCGAGGCGTACGCTATCGGTAAGATTGGTGGCTTCTGTCATCTGTACATTGGACAGGAGGCGATCTCCACGGCTGCGATGTCGGTGCTGCGTCCGGACGATTACGTGATCACCGCTTATCGCGATCATGGCCTCGCACTCGAGCGCGGCATGACGCCGCGCGAGGTTATGGCCGAGCTGTTCGGACGCGCGGCAGGTTGCGCCGGCGGAAAAGGCGGGTCCATGCACATGTTTGACAGCGACCTCAACTTCCTGGGCGGTCACGGTATCGTGGGTGGGCATATTCCGATCGCTACAGGAGTGGGCTTCGCCATCACTTACAAGGGCGGTGACCAGGTGTGCGTCTGCTTCTTTGGCGAGGCGGCCGTGAACATCGGCGCGTTTCACGAGGCGCTTAATATGGCGTCCTTGTGGAATCTTCCGGTCATATACGTAATCGAGAACAACGGGTACGGAATGGGCACGGCCGTGACACGTTCTACGGCTCAACTGGACGTGCACAAGCGCGCCGAGGCGTACGCGATGACCGGTGTTTCCGTCGATGGTCAGGATGTGTTCACGGTGCGCAGCGCGATGGCCGAGGCCGTTGAGCGCGCACGCACGGAGAAGCGGCCAACGCTGCTTGAAGTGTGCACCACGCGCTTCATGGGACACTCCATGTCGGACGCGGCGAGCGGCACGTATCGATCCAGGGAAGAGCTGGATCGAAGCCTCAAGCGCGATCCCATCACGTTGCTCAAGGACCGGCTCAAGAGTGACGGCGCGCTCACGGACGAGGAGTTTACGAGATTGGATGACGAGGCCAAGGCCGCGGTACAGGACGCGTGGGACTTCGCGGACGCGGCGCCCGAGCCCGCTCCGGAAGAGCTTTTCACGCACGTGCTGTCAGACGCGATTGGCAGCGAAGCTACCAGTTACGGCATTCCATCCGCCGCCGAGCAACAGCCGGCGGAGGCTGCACGATGACGGTGATGACGTATCGCGATGCGCTGAACATGGCGTTGCGCGAAGAGATGCAACGCGACGGCGACGTCTTCCTCATCGGCGAGGAAGTGGCGCAGTACAACGGAGCGTACAAGGTCTCGCGCGGACTGCTGGATGAGTTCGGCCCAATGCGCGTTGTCGATACGCCGATCACCGAGCTCGGCTTCGCCGGCGTGGGCGTCGGCGCGGCAATGGTTGGGCTGCGTCCCATCGTTGAGTTCATGACCTGGAACTTTGCGCTGCTCGCGCTGGACCAGGTGGTGAACGCGGCAGCCAAGATACTGTACATGTCCAACGGCCAGTTCAAGATGCCGATGGTGTTCCGTGGCCCCAACGGCTCGGCACTTCAGCTTGGCGCGCAGCACTCACAGACGTGGGATAGCTGGCTCGCGCACATCCCTGGACTCAAGGTCGTTTCGCCCGGCACCCCGGCCGACGCCAAAGGCTTGCTCAAGGCCGCGATTCGCGATGACAACCCCGTGATCGTGCTCGAAGGCGAGATGTTGTACAACACCAAGGGCGAGGTCGATGACAACCCCGACGTTGTCATTCCGATCGGGAAGGCAGAGCTTAAGCGCGAGGGCGAGCACTGCACCATCGTGACCTACGGAAAGATGGTGCTCGTCGCGTTGCAAGCAGCCGATCTGTTGCGCAAGGACGGCGTCAACGTGGACGTGCTGGATCTGCGGACTGTGCGACCGATGGACGTCGAAGCGATCGTTACCTCGGTTCAGAAGACGAATCGCGCGGTAGTTGTTGAGGAAGGTTGGGAAATCTGCGGAATCGGCGCGCAGGTGGTGGATTACATCCAGCGCGAGTGCTTCGATGATCTGGACGCGCCAGTGGTGCGAGTACATCAGGCTGATGTCCCGATGCCGTACGCCAAGAACCTGGAGAAGCTTGCCAAGCCCGACACCGCGAAGACGATCGCGGCGGTGCAGCGCGTCATGTACCTCGCAGACTAAAACCACTATGGCGACCAAGGTCCTGATGGAAGCGCTCTCTCCGACAATGGAAGAAGGGCGGCTCGTAAAGTGGGTGAAGAACGAGGGCGATCAGGTCAAGAGCGGCGACGTTCTGGCCGAGGTGGAAACCGACAAGGCGGTGATGGAGCTGGTCGCCCGCGGCGAGGGCGTACTGCGCAAGCAGATTGCGCATGAGGGTGACTCCGCTCCGGTTGGCTCCTTGCTCGGCGTCGTCGCGGCGCCGGACGAGAATATCGACGCGATGTTGAAGAGCGCCGGTCCGGCGACGCCGACGCCGTCCGATACGACTCCGCAGCCACGCGGCGTTCCCGCGGATCCATCTGTAGTGATCGCTGACGCGAAGGAGTACGAGGGGATCACCTCGATTCCGGCGAACCCTGGTCAGTCGCAGGGCGAAGCATCAACACCGCCGCAGGAGCGCGAGCGCCGCGGACATCAGCGGATCAACAGCGCGGCCGAGCAAGGTGACGGAACGGTCGGGCCGGGCATGCGGCCGCGGTCTTCGCCGCTGGCCCGCCGACTGGCCGCTGAGCGCGGCATCGCACTCGGCGGTTTGCAGGGCACCGGGCCCGGCGGTCGCATCGTCAAGCGCGACATCGAAGATGTCCCCAAGTTGCGAACGAGCGTGCGGCCGCATGCGGCGGAGACAACAAGCAATGGCGACTACCGCGACATCCCGCTCACGTCAATGCGGAAGACGATCGCCAAGCGGCTTGCTGAATCAATCGGTCCGATTCCGACTTTCTATCTCACGTTCGAGCTGGACGTGACGCGCGTCGCTGAGTTACGCGATGCAATGCTCGAGCTCGGGAGTGAATACAAGGTTTCGTTCAACGACATCATCATCAAGGCGGTCGCGACCGCGCTGGCGCAGCATCCTGAGGTGAACGCACACTGGACTGGCGACGCAATTCGCCAGTTCGACCGGGTGCACATCGGTGTTGCGGTCGCGGTGGAAGAAGGGCTCATCACTCCGGTCATCTTCGACGCGAACGAGAAGGGGCTCGCAGACATCGCCGCGGAAGTCCGCGA